>NZ_JAXGWW010000079.1:0-8458 GCF_040773105.1 Lentilactobacillus sp. | reverse complement strand
GGCAAACACATTCAGACTCAAATCAGTTATATTCACAGATGAAGGGGTTTAGTTATTTGCTCGAGGGAAATTAATGTATTTCTTTGATTTGTGTTTGAGGGGGGAGTTGTTTTCTATGAATCGAATCAATAAAGTATTACTGTTACTGACCGCCTCAGCCGGTGTATCGTTCGCGTTGTTAAATGCGCAGGACGTCTCGCAAGCATCGACTCAGGTGAGCCAGAGTAAAACTAGTACAACGGCACCGCTACCCAATAATCGCCTCGCTTTAAAAGCGGATGCCCCAGTCGTAGCTGCTCAATATGATGATAGTGGGACCATTGGCGATAATGTGACTTGGAAAATTGAAGGTACCACACTGACAATCAGTGGTGGAACAATCGGTGAACATGATCCAGAGATGTTCAACGGTTACCCATGGTATGGCCAACCAATCACGAACGTTATTATCACGGGTAAACTAAATCTGACCGGCAACGCACCAGAACAATTCTTCTTCGGTCTGGCTAACTTGAGGAACATTCAAGGCTTTTATAATCTCGATTTATCACAGGCCACCAGTACCAATAAAATGTTCTTCAAGACCGGTGATGTTTCTAATCTCGACTTCTCACATCTAAACACTGGTAACGTCACAAACATGAGCGAAATGTTTTCGAATTCTAATTTTACCAAGCTGAACTTATCTGGATTGGACACTCAAAGTGTTACCAACATGGCAGACATGTTCTCCAATAGTCCACTGCTTACAACGGTTGATTTGACAAACCTCAATACTAAAAAAGTCGAGAATATGTCACAGATGTTTTTTTCTGACAACAGTCTGACCGACATTAATTTAACGGGTGTTGACACAAGTAGTGCAACGGATATGAGTGCAATGTTTGCCAATGATCCGGCACTAAAGGAGCTGGACTTTTCCAAGTTCCCATCTTTCAACACAAGCAACGTTCAATTTATGAATGACATGTTCGCTGTCGATCCATCACTTGCAAAGCTTAACGTTTCGACGTTTAACACCGACAACGTGGTTGACATGCACAATATGTTTGCCCAAGATTCAGCGCTTACTTCACTGGATCTAACAAAGTGGAATACTAAAAATGTCAAAAATATGAGCACCATGTTCGCTCAAATGGACGCACTTACTTCATTAGACTTATCCAATTTTAATACGGCAAATGTTCAGGATATGAACGGCATGTTCTTAGCTGATACATCCCTTAAATCCTTGGATGTTTCCAACTTCAACACAAGCAAGGTTAAGAATATGTCCGGGATGTTCCTAGGTAATATCCAATTGCCGGTTTTAAATGTGTCGAGTTTTAACACAGCCAACGTAACTGATGCCTCAGCAATGTTTGGCCACGATACTGCGCTCACCTCACTTGATATTTCCAGTTTTGACTTGCTTAATGCAGGAGAAATTACAGACATGCTTGGGGAGTTAACCAGCCTTAAACGTTTAACCCTTGGGGAAAACACGATGTTAACTTCCATTGCGGGGGACTATCCGACAAAGGCCAGCTTAGGAAAACCAAATGGTGGCGAACAATGGCAAGCCGTAGACGCTTCCAAAGGTGGCACAATTACCCATCCTGTTGGTAATACATTTACGCCCGATGAGCTAATGGGACTTTACAGCAAGACTCAAACTCGGCCTACAAAAGAAACTTATGTGCTTCCGGGACTGACCGATCAATCGGCAATCAACGTTATCCCAACCATTACAATCCCGATTAACAGCAACTTTGACCCAGCAAAAGTCTTTATTTCGGCTATAACCCCAGAAGGAAGCAGCGTGACCAAATACGTTGATGCGACCGCAGCTGGCATGATGGTTTCAGGAGCTAACTTCGATACAAGTAAACCAGGTCAGCACAAAGTCACTTTCAACTTCGCAGGAAGTGATAAGACCGCCACAACTATCGTAACCGTTTATACACCGGGTGGTGGCGGAGGCGGCGGTAACATTACACCAAATCCAACTCCTACACCAACACCGACGCATACTCCGACACCACAGCCACAACCAACGCCGACACCTACTCCAACGCCTAATCCGCCGACAACGCCGGGATATGTGACCAAGAAGAAAGCTGCTGTTTATGCACTGAAGGCCATTTACCTCTACAAGAACCCAACCTTCAAGAAGAGCCAGCGAATCGCCACTTATCCAAAGCAGAAGCGGGTTAACCGCCCAATGTTTGTGGTCATCGGTTATGCACGTTCCAATAACGGGACCTTCCGTTACAAAGTTCGTGATGTTAACCACGGTCGCAAATCAGACGGCAAGATCGGCTACATTACTGCTAACTGGAAATTCGTTCGCGGTGTCTACTATCAGTCAGTTCCAAAGAACAAGGTGATCACCGTCATTTCCAAGAAGGGTGTTCACGCATACAAGAACAAGAACTTAACCGGTCGGGTAAAATCATACAAGAAAGGCACTCGTTTAACCGTTAAGAAACTGGTTAAACACAACCTGACCACCCGTTACCAGCTGAGCAATGGTATGTTTGTCACAGCAAATAAGAAATTAGTCATTCAGGGCAAATACTGATTATCAATAGGCATTTCCATCCAACAAGCGACACCAATTCGAGCGTAATCGGATTGGTGCCGTTTTTTATGGACAAAATTCGCATATAAAAAGGCCAAGAACAATTCACATTGCCCTTGACCTGATTATAGAAGGATGAAGCTTAATCATTTATTTCAATTTAACTTAATCGGCTGCCATGTAACTGCCCTTGGTGATTTGGGTTGAAAGGACATAGCCATAGCCTTTAACGTATAAGAAAGTCTTGGCTTTGGATGTCTTGGTAGCAGCTACCTTAACTGAACGCGTTACTTTGTAAGTAATGGCCTTAGTTAACTTGCCCTTAGGTGTGAAGGTCACTTTACCTGCATCTGCATAGAAGAAGCCCTTATAAAGCGTAATGTTCTTCTTGATGTGATAGGACTTAGCCTTAAAGTTCTTAACACCATTTTTTGCGATCGTGTAAGTTGTTCCTTTAGTTTTTGCTGTAGTAGTCGTCGGTGTTGTAGCAGCTGAGACTGCCATTGGAGCTGCAAAAGCAATTGGTAATGCAAGTGAAGCTACGGTAATAATCGTTGCGAATTTTTTCATAATCATACTACCTCCCTAAAAGATTAAACTCATTATGGCACGTTACAAAAAGATGTCAATGAAATAATGGCGTAATATTAACCGCCTTTACCAAAAGTTAAGTTACCGGTTACCAAATGATTATGCACAATCTTAATAGCCATGAATACCCTAACATATCAATGTTTCATTTATGTAAACTTCACAAACTTATATATTAATTTTACGGTTTTTGAATGTAACAGTTTTGTAACATTGACGGTCCATGTCCCAATATGTAAAAGAACGGCAAAAGTTCCGTAAAACTTTTGCCGCTCTTGATTAAGCTCATATATTGATTTGTTTACTGTTCTTTAGAACGCAGTAACTCTTCCAATGAAGGTTGTTGTTGACGATCAATGTGGTATTGTTTTGCAAATTCTTCGGCCGTTTCTTCACCATACTTCTGTGAATCAAGTGGCATGAAGGCAGTTGCGACTGGATTGTCTTGCTTGATCTTGACATCGATCACAATTGGCTTCTTGTTTCCAGAAGCTTGAAGGTCCTTAATCTTAGCGAAGACTTCGTCCAGGTCTTTGATGCTCTTAACGGTAAAGCCAATACCACCAAGACCCTCACTGACTTTTGCCCAGTCGGCGTCATTCAAATCAACACCATAGAAGTGTTGCTTCGTCTGCATTTGTTCATACCAGATGAAGCCAAAGCGGTCATTTGAGAAGACCACGTTAATCACTGGTAAGTTGTAACGGACTTCGGTCAAAATATCTTGGACAACCATTGAAAAGCCACCATCACCAGACAATGACCATGCTTGTGCATCAGGGACACTCAAAGCACCTGCCAAACCACCAGGAAGTCCAAAGCCCATCGTTGCAAACAAGCCGGAAATTGCGAAACGCTGGTTCTTGTTCATTGGCAAGCCACGAACGCCCCATTCGGAGACGTTTCCGGTATCGACGGCATAAGTATCGTTTGGACCGGCAATTTCAGCAATCTTCTTGGTGACTGATTCAGCATTCAAGCCATCGCTGTCATCATCGGCGAGCTGATCCAGCCAAGTGTCCCAATTCTTCTTGTTTTCCTGGTTGGCTTCCAACCAAGCATCCTTTGGTCGACTCTCACCGGAGTCAATCATTGCCTGCAGATAGCTCTTGGCATCGGCAATTACCGCATAGTCAACATCAATTCGTTTCCCGATATCATAAGGATTATTGTTGACTTGAATCATCTTGGTATCTTGTGGCCAGAAGTTGGCAAATGGGTACTCAGAAGCTAAGAACAAAATCAAATCGGCGTTTTGAATGGCCTCAAATCCAGATTTGGTACCAAGACGGCCGGTGGTTCCAATGAAGTTTGGATGGTCGGTACTGATAACGCCAGTAGCCGGCACACTATTCATAACGGGAATATTAAACTGCTCGGAGAACTTGGTCAGCGTATCGCGGGCGCCAAGTAAACCACGGCCAGCATAGATCAATGGGTGCTTGGCATCCTTGATCATCTTGAGTGTATCCTCGACTGCTTTCGGGTCAACGGTTTGCTTAAAGTCATCATTAACCACAAGTGGTGTCCTGGTAGGTGTGTAATCAATTTCTTGAGAAGTGAGGTCTTCTGGTAGGATAACAACTGCGACACCCTTTTGACGGTAGGCTTCCTTAATTGCTTGGTTCACAACGTATGGAATTTGGTCTGCGGTCGTGACCTGCTTGTTATAAACGGAAACATCGCTAAACATAGGTGTTTCATCCATTTCCTGGAAGTAATTGGTATTCATTGCGGGTTGTGGCACTTGGCCTACTAATGCGAGTACGGGAACGTGATCCATTTTAGCATCGTATAAGCCGTTAAATAGATGAGTTGCGCCAGGGCCGGCTGAACCAAAGGCAACGCCAATCTTACCAGTGAATTTTGCATCGGCTGAAGCAGCAATCGCTCCGACCTCTTCATGGCGAACTTGAATGTATTTTACTTTGTCTTTTTCAAGGTAGAGTCCTTCGACAGTATGATTGATTGAGCCGCCGGGAATTCCATAAACGTGATCGACGCCCCAGTCTTCAAGTACTTTAACTAAAGCTTGTCCTGCAATCATCTTAGTCATAGAAAAATCTCCTTCTTACCAATAGTTTGTGAACCGAATCTATCACTAATCTATCTGGTTCAGTTATCAAGTATAGGCATGCTGAAAATGGAATGCCAGCATTTAGACTTACTTTTCGTAAGTATAACCAAATTGATTATCATCTTTTGAAAAAGACGTTATCATTCAGGCATAAAAAACAGCCGACGGTTTCACGCGCCAGCTGTTTCTAAAATCTCTATTTCAATTAAAAATAGGTCCTCAAAAATTCTTGGACCCGCCGTTTATAAGCAACCGGATCATACCAGAAGCTCTCAGCGTGCGTTGCGTGTTTGACGATCAAAATCTGCTTGGGTGCGTGGGTCGCCTGGTAGTTTTCGTAGGCCATGTACGCCGGCACATAGGTGTCCTTGCCGCCATGAATAAAGAGAATTGGCCGGGTATTTTTCTCGAGTTGCTTAACCGACGAGGCACTGTTCAAGCCAAAACCGGCCGCCCGCTTATTGATTTCACTAACCATCGGTTCAACTGGATATTCCGGTAAATGATACTGTTTCTTCAATAGGTAGGTCAGTTCTTCTTTAATACTGGAGTAGCCGCAGTCAGCGATAATCGCCTTGACTTGGGTTGGCAGCCGCTCGCCCGATAGCATTTCGACGGTGGCGCCACCCATACTGACACCAAATAAGAGCACCTTGCTGTCTTCGCCGACGTGGTCGATGGTCTGATCAATCCATTTTAAATAATCCAGCCGATCTAACCAGCCAAAGCTGATGTACTTTCCGGCGCTCTCGCCATGACCACGGTCGTCCGGCGTCAAGACATTGAAGCCCATATCGTGAAACATTTTGGCGTAGTTGGCCATTGTTTCGCGATTTCCCTTGTAACCATGGGCAATGATGACGGTCTTCTTGGAAATGCCTTCAGCCGGAATATAAGTTGCGACCATCCGTTTGTCGGGGTCGTTTCGATTAAGGTACCATTCTTCTGACGGCATATGATGAAACCAGTCAACGTACTCATAGTATTGGTCGGCATATTGCTGCTTTTCTTTAGACGTTTCCGGAACGTAATCTACACGTTTAAAGGCAAAATCAAATAGTTTCAGGCTGACCCAGAAACTGCCGGCAGTGACCGCAGTTAACGGGAGAACCAGCTTGATAAATGATGATGGCTTGAGATTTGCTAATTTCATTGATCGTCATAACTCCTCGTAAATATTATTATTAATACTAGTGACTGAATTGAGGGAAGTCAAACAACTTTACTTTTGTTTAACAAATCGACCATGACAACACAAAAACGCGCCACTTATTCGGAAACTGTTCCGATTTCATGGCGCGTTTCATTTCATTTTTATCATTATTCATTCGATTCTACTTTGATATGAGATAATAGAAGCATTATCCCATTTGAAAACAAAAGGTGGTTACGTGATGAAATTTTCCGTTCTCGGTCCCGCCGGCACTTTCGCCGATGCGGCCGCAAAAGCTTATTTAACAACCCAGCCAGATTCCGATATCGTTTTTGACTACCATCCCACTTTCGATCAGGTTTATCAAGCTGTTTCCGGTGACAACATTGGTCTTTTGCCACTGGAAAACCAACTTGACGGTTATGTGTCCGCAACCTTGCAGCGCCTGCAGTCTGCCGATGTTACGGAGATCGGCGAGATAACCATTCCAGTGAACTTTGGCTTGGTGGCAAACGTTGCTGATTTGAAGCAAATCAAACAAATCTATGTTCAGTTTAAGACCGAGGGCCAGTGCCAAAAGTTACTTTCATCCCTGCCTCAGGCCCAAATTGTCACAACTTCTTCTAATATGGTTTCGCTTGAAAAGTTCCAATCCGGCGAGCCGGGCAGTGCGGCCATCATTCCGCAATCACAAATGACGGTTTTAAAACAGCCGCTCATGCTGGATAACGTTGCTGATCAAGATGACAATAGCACGCGATTTATCATTTTTAAATCCCGGCCTGCCAATCTTGACGCACTTTCTTCACAAACCCTATCCGGTACTCATTTCAAAGCCCCGCTCTTCGTAACACCCTCTTTCAATGATCAACCTGGAACCCTTTATGAGATTCTCGGCTACTTTGCCAAGCAGCAGCTTAATTTGGTAACCCTCATGTCCTTACCTGTCAAAACCCAGTTGGGTGTTTATTCGTTTTATTTGGAAGTCTCCGGCACCCGTGACCAACAGGAGGTTCTCTTCACGACGCTTCGACAAATGGCTTCCAAATACCGTGTCCACCCGCTGGGATACTATGCGGTCTGAGCTTGGGGTGCTGACTGTGCTTGCTTGAGCGCTCGTTGTTTGGCCAAGTTTTGGCGATGAAATTCTGCCAAGTGAACCGCTTGGGTAACAAACAAATGCGTGCTGGCTTCATAATGGTACTTGCGGCCAAGCTCAGCGATATAGCCGTTGATGTAGTCAACTTCAGTTGGCCGGTCCTTGGTCATATCCTGATACATAGACGGATAATGAAGCGGCATATCAATTCGGGTATTGTGGTCGAGGGCGGCCATTTCCTCATCACGGCTGGAAACGAGTTTGATCCCGGCGCGGGCACAGATGTCATAAGCTTCGTCAATTAACTGACGCCCCATTTGATAGGCACCCGGGAAGTTTCCAAACTCACCCATGGGCAACTCAAACATCGTACAAATTGTGTTGATAACGGAATTGAAGATCACCTTCGTCATTAACGTGCCTGTGAAATCATCCGTTAACGTTGGGTTCATCTTGGCCTTTTGAAGCTGGTCAAAGAGTGCCTGACACATGGCGTCCGGCTTTTCATTGAGTGGGCACATGTTCATCATCCCAGCGCCCCGCTTACCCATGAAATCAACTTCGCCTGGTCCTGGAAGAACCGTCGCGATCAGCGCAGTTCCACCAATGATTTTATCATCGCTGAAGTACTTTTGAAGTTTTTCAATATGGCCCATCCCGTTCATCGCGGTGAACGCGTACTGATCTTTGTGGAAGAAATGTGAACAACGCTCAAGGTAATCTTGAAGCTGCATTTGCTTCGTAAAGAAAATGAACATATCTGGGTGGCCGTCAAATGTTTCCGGTGTTTCCAGTTTAATTTTAGTCAAATGGCGGTCTTTATGGTCACGCATAACATATACGCCACCCTGTTCACGAATCTTGTCGATGTGTGGTTGCCACGTATCGATAAAGGTAACGTCATTGCCAGCCTCTTGTAGTAAAATCCCGTACCGTAAACCCATTGCGCCTGCACCAATCATTGCAAATTTCATT
>NZ_JAXGWW010000078.1:0-8735 GCF_040773105.1 Lentilactobacillus sp. | reverse complement strand
CGAAGCGGATGATGATGGCGCTGAGTTATTAATGGAACAGCACACTTAAGACACCACAATGCAGTCCTGAACGATGATAATTTTCAATTTCAAAATCGCACAAAGCGTAGAAAAAAGGTAGCCATTTCTGGCTGCCTTTTGTTTTTCTACAAGGAAACTCTTTAAAGTGGTTTGGATGCTGTTTTTACGCCAACTTAATCAAAACAACCCCGATCAGCATGATAATCATCCCAACAATTTGAGCCAGAACGACCCGACTCTTCATGGATTTCCACCAGCCAAATTGTTGAATTAAAATGGAGCCAAATATTTGACCGAGCAACCCCATCATAATCGTTAAGCCGGCACCAATCTTGGGAATCGTAATCACGGATGCCAAGACAAATAGCGAGCCGAGAATCCCGCCCAGCCAGTTCCAGGCTTTGGTTTCCTTGAGCTGTTGGATATTTGGAAGCCGTTTATCAACTGCCAGCGCGACTAAAATCACAATCACCGTTACAACTGCAAACGAGACGAATGATGCTTGACTCGGCGAGCCCAGCAAGGTTCCCAAGTGACCGTTGATGGCTTGCTGAGTGGCGGCCACAAAGCCAATCACTACCGCCCAAATTTGCCAGCCCAGGACAACCGTGGGATGCTGACCAGATACTGTTTCCGAATCAAACTGCCTGACGTCCCGGTTTTTAATGCTGGGGACAACAACCGCAATAAAGATTCCGACGACCATAATGATAATCCCAATGAACTTAATCCAAGTCATCGGCAGTTGTTTGGCGCCAAACCAGCCAAACATATCAATAATCGTTCCCATCACGATTTGGCCGAGAACCGGCAGAATAACGGTCTGAATCGCCCCAATTTGGGGGAATAATAGCACGTTTGATGTTAAATAAATGGATCCCAAAATTCCGCCTAACCAGATCCATGCAGGCTGAGTCTGGATAAACGATAGACTGGGAAAAATTCTGCCGCTCATGGATAAAGATGTGATTGCCAGAAAAATGGTCCCAACGATAAACGAAATTGCGGCGGCGATGAATGGCGACTTCACCACGGTACTCAGATTTGAGTTGATCGGACTTTGATTGGCAAGCAAGAATCCCGCGATTACTGATATGGTCATAAAAACTAGCATTTCTCATCTCTCCTATTTGAATGGTCTAGCTTCATAATGGTGCTTAAATGACCCGTTAAAAATTATACGCCGTTTGGTTCGTTTTGGCTTCAACTTGGCATGACGGAAATCACCTTGGGACTGAAACTCAGATAGCCGACCGCGTGCCGGGCGATTCCAGCCACCAAAAGGGCGCCCCTGTCCACGTTGAACAGCTTCAATAACCAAGCCGCATCCCAGTTATATCTTCGCCATCAACGTCTCTATCAGCTTCACAACTGCCACCAAAGAAGGTGATGTGCGGCTGCGGAGATAAGCGACCCCATAATCCAAGACAACTGGGTAATCTAACGGAATGGCCGTGACCTGGGAAACCTCCGTGTCAACGGCAAAGGACGGCAGGATTGCTAATCCGGCGCCACCTTGAACCATGTTGATCGCGGTGTTGACCGTGTCCGCTGTCTGGTAATGAAGGGTTCCCGGAGCTTGAATGAACGTATTTTGCAAAGCGGCGCTTTCTGGTGGTGCCTGCAGTGGATTGAAGAAGATCAGCTGCAGGTTTTCCAAATCTGAAAACGTCAGAATTTGATGATCACTGAGCCGATGGCCGATGGGTAAGATGACGTTAAAGTGCCCTTGATGTAATGGGACAAATTCGACTTCGGGATTGGCACCGATCGTGTCTCGCGTCGTTAAAATTAAATCAAACACCCCTCTTTGAAGATTGCTCAAACCCGTACTCAAGTCAAAGCTTCGAAGAGACAGGCGGACGTTTGCAAGCTGGTGGCGGGCACTCGCCAAAAGTTTCGGCAGCAGCTTGTTTTCAATCATCGCGTTGGTGTAGCCAATCTTCAGAGACGTCTTCTCCTGTTCACTAATTTCACGACTATCAATGATTGCTTGCTCAGTGAGTATCAAAACGTTAGCCATTTGTTTGGAGAATTCCAATCCGGCTGCTGTCAATGAGACTTCATGTTGGCTTCTTCTAAACAATTCAAATGACAATTCGGTCTCAAGTTGCTTGATATTTTTAGAAACTGCGGGCTGCGATAAGTGAAGCCGTTTTGCGGCCGTGGAGAAGTTGAGCGTTTCTGACACGGTGACAAAGCATTGCAATTGTTGAAAATTCAAATTCATCATTCCAATCTTTCATAGTCTATAAATAAGCGTGATAACCAGACGGCATTTCATGTGATATATTGAACTTGTAAACAAGAAAGGATGTTCATTATGAGATATATCGTTACTGGAGCAGATGGCAAACTTGCTGGTCGAGTTGCCGAATTAATGTTAAAGAATGTGAGCGGCGATCAATTGACGTTCACCTGTTATAAAGTGGATCGTTTACCAAAGGATAAGTTAAAACGCTGGCAGGATGCGGGTGTCCGCGTTGTTGAAGCCGATTACAATGATAAGGCATCCATGCTTAAAGCGTTTGAAGGCGGCGACCGCCTTTACTTGATTTCCGGACTGGATGTCGGTAAACGCGTTCAGCAGCATCGTGACGCGATTGACGCAGCGATTGCTGACGGCATTAAGCATATTACCTACACGTCATTTGTTGGCGCAACCGATCCTGCTTACCAACACATCTTTGTGACCCCTGACCATACCGCAACTGAGCATTATTTGGAAAGTACTGGCATTGATTATACCGCCCTGCGGAACAATCTGTACATGGAAACCTTTATGACGATGCGGGCAATGTTGGCCTTTATGTCAAACAACCGCTGGGTAACGACTGCCGGTGAAGGTAAAGCCACTTTGGTTTATAAAGATGACTGTGCCAAGGCCGGTGCCGCCTCACTTCTTGGCAAAGGCACACGTAAGGTCTATAACATTGTCGGATCAGAATCCATTTCGATTCGCCAAATTGCCGACATGATCAGCAAACGTTCGGGCCAAAAGCTCGAATACGTACCCGCCACAAGAGAAGAATATTATGATTACCTGGCAGCCCTAAACATCCCCCATGACATGTCCGGCGACTTCTCCAAGTCCCCCGCACCATTCAGCGCCAACGATGTGGTCGATAACGACAAGTCAATTGCCGATGGCCTGTTGGATGTTAAATCAAACGACATCGAAGAGCTGACCGGAGACAAGCCAAAGACCCCCGAAGAAGTCATTGGCGAGTTCGATTATATTTGGAAAGATCATATTACCAACTGGCGGCAGATGAAGTAGTCTTGGCCGTGTTTGCCGGATTCGTTTGGCGTTTTGTGGAGCTCGTTCACTTTGGTGGGCGGGCTTTTTTGGTGGGATGCTTTATATACCCTGAAAAAAGAAAGTGTTCTAGCCACTATTATTAAAATTCTAGATATATAATGCTAACGACTACAAGTTTATGGCATGATTCATTGGGGGCTTCACATTTATTATTCAATCTATTTTGCTAGAAGGGAATTCGGGGAAGAAAGTAAATGGGGTTAACTAGAAGTTGGATATATAGTTCAATTGCAACCGTATCGTTGATATTGGGGGTTTTTACATTTACAATAATGTATCAGCAAGCGATCAGCAGGCTGTCCAAAATAATCCGACTACAACATCACAAGCAAATGATTCTGCTCAATCCGGGACGATGGGACCAATTGTTTTTTGGAAAGGCGTTGGCCTTCCTCAGAACCTTGTTTCTCGCAATTTTCACTAAACTTTTAGGCTGTTTTTAACTCTGTAACTTCCATGCCGATCTACCTCAAGATAATTTGTCTCTAGTTTATTATTGACGGAAATATTATGCTCCAATAAGTGGACTTTTGTTAAATATTTTCTTCAATTCACTATTTTCGATAATGATTTAATGTAGGTGTATAATATTGTTATGGAATTCATGCCATTTAGGTTTTAACTAGCTTGCTGAATTTAGAGTTTTTTCGGTATTTAAGGAAGTTTATTTTGGGGGATTATAATTATGAATAGAAAAGCGTTCATTAAAGGGTTGGTAACCAGCTTACTTATACTTGGAAGTGCTAGTACCATACCATCGATCAAAGCCAACGGGGATAGTATTTTTGGAAATCAATCTGATTCAATAATTTCTACTAATATTAATTTGCAATCCGGTGAAACTGGTCAAGTTAAAGTTTATGATGGGATTTCCTACACTCTTGAGGATGGCGTTTTAACTCTTGAGGGTGGAACGTCCTCAAATCCTAATGACAAGTTCTTCCCATGGATTAATAATCGTACCGTCAAAAAAATACTAATAAATAAACCAGTAGTCCTTAAAGGAATTAACGCACTCTCTTTGTTTTACGGTATGTCTGCGCTCACAACAATCGAAGGGTTGGACAACCTAAACACAAGTCAAGTTACTAGCATGGCTAATATGTTTTACAATGATTCATCGTTGGTAAGTCTTGATCTTTCAAGCCTTGACACATCACAAGTAACGAATATGGGTGCTATGTTTCTTGGAGATTCTTCTTTGACCCATCTCGATGTTTCCAATTTTAATACAAGCAACGTAACTAATATGATTTACATGTTTAGGGATGATCAATCTCTAACAGACTTAGATCTTTCAAGCTTTGACACCTCCAAAGTCACCAGTATGCATGAAATGTTCGTCGCTGATGTTTCCTTGAAGAGTATAAATGTTTCAAGTTTTAATACTTCTAACGTAACAAGTATGAAATCTATGTTTGATTCCGATTCATCTTTAATCAATTTAGACCTCACCAATTTTGATACATCAAACGTTACCGACATGAGCTATATGTTCGAGAATGTTCCGAGCTTAGAAAATCTGAATGTTTCTAGTTTTGACACCTCCAAGGTGACTAATATGACAGCTATGTTTTATAATGCTTCATCTTTAACCAATTTAGATGTCACCCAATTTAATACTTCCAAAGTAACTGAAATGCGCGCGATGTTTGGGAAAGATAGTAGCTTAGCTCACTTAGAGGTCTCAAACTTTGATACCTCTAACGTAAGAGACATGAATTCTATGTTTGCAGAAGATTCATCACTTTTGAAGCTCGATGTTTCACATTTTAATACAATACAAGCAAGAGATATGGCTTATATGTTCGCTTATGATTCAAATCTTTCTTTACTTGACTTGTCCAATTTTAATACTAACGAAGCTCTAGCCATCGATTCTGATCTTCCTCTGCACAGCGTCAAAGGCATGCTTACAGGGCTTACACATTTATCAGTATTGGAGCTTGGACCAAATGTTCAATTTAATGTGAAAGACAACGATAGGAACCCCATTTTAGAGGCTCCTCTTGGATCAGATAAATGGCAAGCCGTGGATGCAGAGAATGGGGGCACTATTGCCAATCCAAAAGGTGCTCTTTATCTACCAAATGATTTAATGGCATTGTATGATATAAAAAACTCGAGCCATCCAAGTAAAACTGAGCTGTGGGTGGTCGGGGGTGGGGTTGCCGACCACTCTGCGATTTTTTCAAAGCCTGATTTTAGTATTGAAGTTGGTGATCAGTATAATCCTAGTATGACCTTCATTTCATTAACAACTCAAACCGGGCAAATTGTTACAGACTTTCAATCTGCTCTAGATAAAGGCATGACGGTATCTGGAGATGATTTTCCTACAAATGCTGCTGGTACGCACACGGTCACTTACTCGTATAATGGGAAAACTACGAACACAGAGGTTATTGTGAGTGATGGCAAGCTGTCGCTGAATGTAAACACCCCAATCTACTTAACAATTGGTGAGGAATGGAATCCACAACGAGGATTTAAGTCAGCTACCGACAAAGATGGACATTCCATTGGGCTTGATAAGATTACTGTGTCAGGTAACATAAATACAAATGTTGCTGGCGATTATAAAGTTACCTATACCAATGGTAATATTTCTAAAAATGTGATCGTGCACGTGATTGCCAAAGGAGCCCCGATTCCAACCCCCGCACCTACACCAACTCCCAATCCGTTACCAGTTCCGCAACCGACGCCAACTCCACCAAGTAGTCCGGTTATACCGAATTACGCAGCCACCAAAGGATCAGCCATTTACGCTATCAACCATCTCTACCTTTACAAGCACGCCAACTTCAACAAGCATGACCGCATCGCTAAGTATGTGAAGAAGCCAAGAGTATACCGGCCAATGTTTGTCGTCACTGGTTATGCGCGTTCCAACTCCGGTACCCTGCGTTACAAAGTACGTGACGTCAACCATAGGAGCCTAACCGCAGGAAAAACAGGCTACATCACTGCCAACTGGAAGTACGTTCGACCAGTCTATTATCAAAGTAAGCATACGACCGTGACTGTGATCAGCCCGCGCGGCATAAATGCCTATAAGAAAGCCAATTTAACTGGTAAAGTCAGGAGCTACAAACAAGGCACCGTGCTCCATGTGACTAAATTTGTTCATCACAATTTGACAACCCGTTACGTTCTCAGTAATGGCCAGTACATCACTGGGAATCGTAAGCTGGTAAATATGGGCAAACACAAGCAACCACGGTATGCCGTTGTTAAAAAAGCCATTAATCGTTACAAGACGGTTAATCTAACCGGCAAGAATAAGCATTTTAAGAAAGGTACTAAGATTAAGATCAGGAATTATGACTTCTCGGCTGCACATGATATGAGCAAATCTGGCGTACTGAGATACCGAATTGCTGGTGGTTATGTGAATGGTAATCATAAGTACGTGAAGATAGCAAACTAAACACAAAGATCTTCGAAATTAAGTTGAACTGAACCCCTTGTATTGGAGAAATCTAATTCAAGGGGTTTATTATCTTTTCTTATGAAGATATAAAAAAATCAAAATGACCACTTTATCGGATAAAAATACGATATAATTTAAATATTAACTAGCCAGAGGTGCTGACTAATAGTACGTATGGAGGGGAAACTATGAAAAAATCAACCATCGCAATACCACTAACCTTAATAGCGTGTGCTACATTTTCATTTGTCGTAACGGGAACATCTCACGCCGCAACAAGAACCGTCCCAGCCAAGATGAGAGGAACTTGGTATAAGTACCAACAAGGCGAGCCATATTATAAGATCAAATTGACAAAGCACTACTTATTTACACGCGACTATTTTCAAAATCATTATTCTTATAACCATTTCAAAGTGACCGTTGCAAAAGTTCATCGACATGGTCAAACTTGGTATTATATCAATCCTGTGAATAAAGACGCTGGGCCAGTTGCATATTATCGATATTCTTCAATTAAGGTCAAAGGTAAATGGCATCGATCCTTACAGTTCAGAGAGGGACAAATTTATTATCGCCTCTTTAAAACAAAGGTCCCCTATTCATATGGCAAAACCGTTCCCATCTGGAATTAAGGGATAATAAGTAGAATACAATTCAGCAACGATGCTTACTTTATTTCAAACAAGAACCCGGTTATTCCAAGAGATCTATTAAACCGCATTATAAAGAAGATCCTCGACTAAAATGCCGGGGATCTTTTTTGAGTTATCTTTTTGAGTTATTTTTTGATTCATTCTTAAAATGACGAGCAACGGAGCCAATAAGATCTGAAAAATAATCAGACAATATTCCAAACCCAACGAATACACACACGATGAATGTCCACATAGGCATATTCCATATGTAATCAATTAATTCTCTCATGTGGCTTACTCCTCCCTCAAATTATTGCAGCTTTCGATAATCTACATTCACCCACTATTCTGCTTAATAATAGCATCATCTTACGTGTAAATCATCAGTTTCTGTGCTTTTTGGAACAAGAACTGAAGTCTATGGCATCTAATGAAGTCTCAACATTCCCACGAATCTGATCTTCGCTTGTACGATTCTTTTCTGGTTCAAAAAGACAAAGTAGCTCTCGACAACCAATGTCGGAAGCTTTTAGATCAATAAAATGGGGATGGCGCTTACTTTACCTGATCATCGCCAATGGGCTATATATCCTCTATACTAGGAATACCAAGAAATCCAAAATTCGAAAGAAGGCACTAAAACATGAAAAATCCAGACGTTGTTGCCTACCCTGCTGTATTTGACAACCAGAATAACGGTGGCTTTTACACTGTTACCTTCCCCGATATTCCAGACACGGTCTCACAAGGTAAAACACTTAAAGATGCCATACGTGAGGCACCTGATGCGCTTGCTGTTGCCTTGCCCGACTATGAAAAATATCCACACCCTTCTGATCTGAAACGGATCCAAGATGAGAATCCAAACAAGATAGTTCGTTTGGTAAGGGCAAACATGAAGGATAAACTCGAGCATATGGGACAAAGGCCAACAAACATTCATGATTTGTTTGATGGCTGGAAAGATGATGGGATAAGAGAAAGTGAATTAGATTGGGGAGAACGAAAAGGGCACGAATACAAGTAAAAGACATCACAATTTAGAATGTGAAATTAGCGTTCCCTTCATTAATTATCATCCCCATTATCCAAATTTTGAAGAATCAGTTATCCAAAGAACATTGGAGCTTTCAATTTCTTTTACCTCATCACAATTTTGTAACAGCTCTTATTCAATCTTCAAATGTCAAATTAAGTTAGAAATTTTAGCTGCTCATCAGTGATTTGATTTACGAATGCCTCAAGTGGTGTTTGATAATTGAGACTTTTTCTGGGAATATGGTTCCGTCGACTAGCAACTGCCTGGACAAATTCATCT
>NZ_JAXGWW010000077.1:0-8774 GCF_040773105.1 Lentilactobacillus sp. | reverse complement strand
GCTCGCATATTTGTATGTAACAACTCGCAATCTGAAAGTTTCGATTGGGCTGCATTTCCTGAATAATTTGGTCGCTGTGGGAGCAATGATTTTTTCGATCTTTTCTATACAATAAATCTGGAAGGATGATCATTCATGGGACTAACAGTTGATTTACACAATGATGTTTCACAACGGGTAAAAGGGCCGCGCAATCTCATTACCGATGTTTCCGGCGTTAAGGTTGGTCAAACAACAGTTGATGAGGGCGATGTTCACAGTGGAGTGACCACAATTTTTCCCCACACCGGCAATTTATTTCGCCACAAGGTGCCCGCAGCCGCTTATGTCATTAACGGATTTGGCAAGAGCGTCGGCCTGGTTCAAATTGATGAACTGGGAACGCTCGAAACGCCGATCGTCATGACCAACACGTTTGGCGTTGGAACGGCGGTGAACGCACTCACCAAGTGGATGTTGAAAGCTAATCCAGAAATTGGGGATACCACCAGTACTGTCAATCCAGTTGTGGCTGAGTGTAATGACGGCGATGTTTCAAATATTCGAAAAATGCGGATTACCGAAGACGATGTCAATCGCACATTGAAAGATGCTGATGAAACCTTTGAAGAGGGCGCTGTCGGCAGTGGTCGGGGGATGATGTGTTATGACCTCAAGGGTGGCATTGGCTCCGCTTCTCGGGTCGTAACCGTTGATGACAAACATCAATATACGGTTGGGGCGTTAGTCATGACCAATTATGGCTATCTGACCGATTTTATTGTCAACGGTATGCCAATTGGCGAACCACTGGCAAAATTACTGGCAGAAACGAAACAAAAAGAAGAAAAGGGCTCCATCATCACTGTATTGGCCACAGATGCTCCCCTGAACGCCCGCCAACTCAAACGAATGGCAAAGCGGGCAACTGTCGGAATTAACCGGACTGGCGGCTATATTGGCAATGGCAGCGGTGAAATTGTATTCGCCTTTTCAACTGCCAATCAAGTTGATCACTTTCCGACAACTGATTTTGATACCGTCACCCGCTTCAACGATAACAAGATTGATTTATTTTTCCGCGCCACCGCTGCATCCGTTGACGAATCAGTTTTAAGCTCGATGGTGCATGCAGAGTCTGTCGTGGATCGTAAGGGCCGTTTGCGCCTGAATTTAACTGACGCCTGTGAGCAGTTAGTCGCTCAACAACCGCAATATCAAGAAATGGTGTCAAAGGTTCTGACTGATCTTGGGGTGATTAAATGAGTCGGAAAATTTTACTCGGTGCCGAAAATATTCAACAACTTTCTTGGGGCGCTATTAATGGTTGTGAGGCAGCCAGCTTATTAGAAGGTCTCCATTACCAGCACCATGCATTAAATATGAGTTATGGTCAGTTTTTGCTGGATATGCCGATTAGTTCAAATGCCAATCCCTATGAAGGCTTTGGCGGCTCCCCATTTAAGAATCAGCCAGGTGACTTTGAAGCGATATTTGTCCGGCCATTGATGCGGTGGGGCAGTCGATACGGACGTTTACAAAATTTGTCTGGCGCAAATCCCAGCTGGTTGTATGACGCCGTTCGCCTGGGCAATCCGGTAGTGACCTTTGTGACCGTTCATTTTGAAGAACCGCAGTGGGAAGATTACCCATTTGGGCGGGTTCCGGTAAATAACCATGCAGTCTTATTGGATGGCATTGCTGACGGTCAAGTTCACGTCAGTGATCCGATTGACGGGACCTACTGGTTATCTGTCGACAAATTTGAACGCATCTACCTTGCCCGCCGGATGGCGATTGCCGTTTTTCAGTAAAATCACATTTAGAATCGTATACGAGGACAGGCTTTCTGGAATCAATATTAGGAAAAGCCTGTTTTTTTTACATATTTATGCTAAATTAGAACCAAGATGAGTTTTTTCTAATCTTACATATCATTGAGGAGTGATTTATATGCATTTATCTCGTAGTGTCGCCGCACTTGCAGGTGTGGCCAGTATTGCATTGATTTTGGCCGGTTGTGGAAACAAATCGGGTCAGGCAAAGAAGACAATCACCACGTCAACCGATTCTGAATTGACAACTGTTGATCCTTCAAAGACCACTGCTGTTGGCACTTTCAACGTATTAAACAACGTTGACGAAGGCTTAGTCCGGTTGGGTAAGGATAGTAAGGTGACCCCGGGAATTGCCAAATCTTGGACAGTTTCTAAAGATGGTAAGACCTACACATATAATCTGCGTAAGGGCGCTAAATGGAGCAATGGTGATCCAGTGACCGCCCAAGACTTTGTTTATTCTTGGCGCAGAACGTTGAATCCGAAGACTGCCTCACAATATGGGTATTTGTTCTCAGGGATTAAGAATGCCGATAAGATTCAAAATAAAAAGGCAACTGTGAACTCCTTGGGAATTAAAGCTGACGGTAATTATAAATTAACCGTTAATCTTGAACAGCGGATTCCGTACTTTAACTTATTGATGGGATTTCCAGTATTCTTCCCACAGGACTCCAAAACCGTCACCAAGTATGGCAATGACTATGGAACTTCAGCCAAAACCCAAGTATATAACGGACCGTTTACTTTGACTGGCTGGACTGGGACTAACAACAAATGGACATTGAAGAAAAATACCCATTACTGGGATAAAAAGGCTGTTAAGTTAGACGCCGTTAAATTTAGTGTTCAACCAGACACATCAACCTCTTTGAACCTATACAACCAAGGCAAGCTTGATATGTCGCAATTATCTGCCACTCAAGCAAAGCAAATGGGTAACAAGAAGGACATGATTTCTCGAAAGCAATCGTCGAATTACTACATTGCCTTTAACCAAAAGAAGAAAGTTTTCAAGAATTTGAAGATTCGTCAGGCAATGTCGATGATCATCAACCGCAAGACATTAGCCAACAAGGTTATGGGTGGCGGTGCCATTGATAACCGAAGCTTTGTATCTGAAGGACTTGCTGTTTCTCCTAAGAATGGCACTGATTTTACCAAGGATACGACGGCACCTGCATCAATGAACTACAATCCAACTGAAGCTAAACAATTGTTCAAGCAGGGCTTACAAGAAGAAGGGTTGACCTCACTTCACTTTACCCTGTTGAACTCAGATGGTAGTGACCAAAAACAATTAAGCGAGTATCTGCAAAGTGCTTTACAAAAATTGCCTGGATTAAAAGTCACACTCAACAACATTCCGGGTCGTTCAATCTTGTCACGTCAAGCCAGTGGTCAGTTTACCGTAACGGTTGCCAACTGGTTCGCTGACTTCTCGGATCCAATTACATTCCTGAACATCTTGACTTCAAACAACCCAAGCAACATTTCCGGTTGGAAGAACAGCGAATACGATAAGCTGATTAAAGCAAGTAATGCCGATGATGGAAGTAATGCCAATGCCCGTTGGGATGACATGGTCAAAGCGCAGAACTTGGCATTAAAGGACCAGGCAATCATTCCACTTTATCAATCAGGTGAAAAATGGATGGTTAATTCTAAAGTTAAGGGTGTTATTTATAACACTGCCGGCGCCAACTACAACTTTAAAGACGCTTACGTTAAATAATTTTGAAAAGTAGGAGTGACAGTTCGTGCAACCAATCATAAAACAAATTGACATTCAATCGGCAGCCGTGCCGTTGAAACGGCCGTTTAAGACCGCTTTAAGAACCGTGACGACTGCCCAAACGTTGATTGTCAAAGTGGTGACTGATGATGGTCGAATTGGGTATGGTGAGGCGGCGCCGACACCTGTGATTACCGGAGATACGCTTGCCAGCATCCAGGACGCCGTCAAGAACGTGATTGGGCCCAAGATTATCGGTAAATCACTGGCAAATCCGGACGATATCAAAGCAACGATTGATCAGTCGATGGTTCATAATTCAAGCCCCAAAGCTGCCCTGAATATCGCGGTCAATGATCTGTTGGCGCAATTGTATGGTGTGCCGTTATATCAACTACTTGGGGGTCACCGTGATCGGATCCAGACCGACTATACGGTCAGTGTTGGCACAATTGCGGATATGATCGACCAGGCAAATGATTTGATTTCAAAGGGATTCGATACTTTGAAAATTAAAGTTGGCGATGACTCCGAAGAAAACGACCTTCAAAAAATTGTCGCAATCCGAAAAGCCGTTGGCCCAGCAATTCATCTGCGACTTGATGCCAACCAGGGATGGCACCCCAAGCAGGCCGTTGCCGTTATCAATCGGATGGCTGATTTGGGATTGAATATTCAATTGGTTGAACAGCCGGTTTTAGCGGCTGATTTTGAAGGGATGGCGCACGTAACTGCCAATACTTCGACGATGATCATGGCAGACGAAAGTATTTTCTCTGTTGAAGACGCTGCTCGAATCATCGCGATGCATGGCTGTGATATTATCAACCTGAAGCTGATGAAGGCCGGCGGTATCGATAATGCGCTGAAAATCAACACACTAGCGGAAGCAGCAGGGATTTCCTGCATGGTCGGCAGCATGATTGAATCGTCGGTTTCCGTTACAGCAGCGGCGCACCTTGCTGCCGCAAAGCGCAACATTCAATATGTCGACCTTGATGCATCGATGATGTTTACAAGCAATCCGGTATCTGGTGGGATCGGTTATCTGCAAAATGAAATTACCTTGCCTAATGTACCAGGATTGGGATTTAAAAAATAATCGGATAGGGGCTGGTCAAAAGTATGAATTTTTGACTCAGCCCTTTTCTGGTGATTCAATCTTACTTAGTTGAAACGTGGGAAAAAAGGCTGAACCAAGCCATTTAAGCCCAGCAACCAATCAATCGATTGCTGGGCTTAAATTCTAGGCTCAAAACGCCTTTTTCCCACGCTCTTCTATTTTTGTCTGAAAGGACGTCTTCTCTAGCGAAAGGGTTATAATATATGTATACTTGTAGTTAGTGTTATGATAAAAAAACGAATGGAGGTGCCCAGATGGAAACAAGACGTGTCAAAGTTCCGGTCGCAACTATCTGGAAATCTAAAGAGTCACCCAGAAAGGTTGACGAGCCTGCCTTAAATGGGGATGTCAAAACCTGGGTGGAACAAATGAGCGATCAGCAATCAGTTGATTTGTCGGAGGATGATTTGCTTGAAACTCAAGCTTTATTCAACGATGAAGTGATTATTGATCATATCGAAGGCGACTGGGCAAAAGTCTACGTTGCAAGTCAACGCGACGATTCTGACTCGAGAGGATATCCCGGTTGGGTACCGGTTAAACTCTTAAGTGAAAGCGCAATTACTTACCCACCGGTCACTTCAATTGTCCGAATTGCCGTTCGAACCGCTAACTTGTATGATGAAAATAAGCAGCCGGTTCTTGAGATGAGTTTGGGAACGGTTTTGCCACAAACCGGAACTGAGGGTGACATGATTGAAGTTGTGACACCTTTAGGGAAGGGGTATATTGATCAATCAGCTGCCATTCTGCCGTTTGCGGGTACCAATGCTGGCGAAACCATGGTTGAAATGGCCCGTCAATTTTTGGGCGAGCGTTATCTGTGGGGCGGTACCAGCTCCTATGGATTTGACTGCTCGGGATTTGCCTACACTTTGCACCGGGTACTTGGATTTGATATTCCACGGGATGCGGATGATCAGCAGGAAAATGGCTTGCCGCTTGCACCTGAAGAAATCCTGCCTGGAGACCTGGTCTTCTTTGCTTATGATCACGGTACCGGGTATGTCCACCACGTTGGGATGTACATTGGCAATGGCCAAATGATTGAATCTCGAACGCCAGGGGCAAAAGTGGATATCGCTGAATTGACTGAAATGAAGTTTGCTTCCGAGTTTGCTGGATTTAGGAGATATTGGCGATGAGTGACAATCTTCAAAATCAAATTGAACAAATATTGACGGGCAGTGACTTTAGCTACGGACTCTTGGTCCAATCCGGGGATCAAACATTGGTGGCCCATAACGCCGACGATCAATTTCCATCGGCTTCGTTAATTAAGCTCGGCGTGTTAAATGATGTCTTGGACCAACAGCTTGATTTGGAGCAGGAAGTGACCGTTGATCCAGATAAGTTTGTTGGTGGTGCCGGTGTTCTGCAGTTGCTGTCTCAGACCAAGTGGCGGCTTAAAGATTTGCTGGCCTTGATGATTAGTGTATCGGATAATGCTGCCAGCAATTTTGTCATTTCGCTGTTTGGTATGGATAACATCCAACAGTACCTGAAGAAACAAGGTTTCAAAGAGACTCTGCTGCAACGTTATTTGATGGATGGTCACGCACTTGCAATGGGACTTGATAATTACACCAGCGCAAGCGATAGTATCCGATTATTGAAAATGGCCTTGGACCATGGCCAACCAGTTGCGGACTGGTTTAAAAATCAACAGTTTCGTGGTAAGTTACCCGCTAATTTCGATGAATCCGGAGTAGATATTGCAGTATACAATAAGACTGGTGAAGGCAATTTAGTCGATCATGACGTTGCTAAATTTGTATATAGCAATCACTCGGTTTACGTCGCACTTTTGACGTCCGGGTCACTGAATCGAATGCAAACACTTTATAAATTTAACCAGGTCGGACAAGTAATTGCTGACTGGTTGGAAAATCAAGGATAAAAGAGTGGGACAACCGGCGTTTTGACCCCACAATTTAAGCCCAGCAATCGATTATTCCTGGTTTTGGAATGATTGATTGCTGGGCTTAAATGTTCGGGATCGGTCGATTGCCAAGTAGGCTAGGCAGGCTTTCAGCCGGCCGTCGTCCCACGTTTTGCTAGGTAATGTGGAATTGCCAGAAAGAGTTTGAAGCAAGACCTTTAGTTTTGTCCCGACCCCTTTTTTGATTAATTAAACCTCATGATTGTATTGATCCAACTTCTCTTCGATTGTCTGCATCGTTTGTGAGCAGGCATCTTTTTCTTCTTCAGTCAGCCCTAAGACTTCAAAGCAGCTGTTAACCCGTTTGAAAACTTCTCGCTTATTGTGGGTTGCATCATCTGTCAAATTAATAATGACGGTGCGTTCATCGGCTTCGCTTCTGCTTCTCGTGATCCAACCGTGGCTTTCCAGTCGCTTTAAAAGTGGCGTCAATGTGCCACTGTCTAAGTGGAGATATTCACCTAATTGTTTAACAGAGAGCGGCGCGTATTGCCATAATGTTAACATCGCAATATACTGTGGGTAGGTTAAGTCAAATGGTCTCAAGGCTTCTTGATAAAAATGATTGAATTTCTTGTTGGTTGAGTAAACTTGAAAACAGAGTTGCTCATCTAAATGGATCGGTTGTATTTTTTGCATATTCTTACTCCTATGATTTGAAAGCGAGACAGGATTTAATTATCCGCAGACGATGGCTTAGTCGATTAACATGTTATAGTTTATGTTATTATTGTAATGGATTGAGATTTAAAAGCAAGGCTTAACATATTGGAACAATTTAATTGTGAGCAATTAGATTGTCAAAAAAGGGGATTGTTACATATGAAAATCGGGAAGATTAGATTTAGCACATGGTTATTTTTCATCACCGTGATTGCGATGGTTGGCTACATTGGCTACTACGGCTACTGGTATATGAAGGGTCAGCCGAAGTTCCATAGTCAATTACTATTATTGATAGAAGTGTTTGTTGGCATCATCATTGCTTGTTTACCATTTGTGATCGAAAAAATCGGTTATTTTTATTTCCCACAAATCGAATTAATTTTCTTCTATATTTTCTTATTTATGTCAATTTTCTTGGGGTCTGGACTTCAGTTCTATAGTGTTCCATTCTGGGATAAGTATGAACACGTTCTTTCAGCAATGATGCTTGCCGGATTGGGTTTTTCAATTTTTCAAGGACTACTCAGTGCACGTGATAAAGCACGTAACAAGCCGTTTTTGATGAGCCTGTTTGCCTTTACCTTTGGCAGCACTTGTGGCGTTTTTTGGGAAATGTATGAGTTTACCGCCGATGGTCTTGGTGGACTAAATTTGCAGCGGTATGAAGAAGCGGGCCGAATGTTAGTTGGTCGAGCAGCCTTAATGGACACGATGACTGATTTGATCGCTGATTTGGCCGGTGCATTCTTGATGGCGTTGATCGGTTATTTAATGATGAAAAACGATCCAAGTTCCAGTCGTCACCTCGTTTTTAAATCAAAACGACAAAACTTCTTTTCAAGTTACTACTTTTAGTGTAAAATAAAACATGTTGTTGCCCTCGTGGCGGAACTGGCAGACGCGCAGCGTTCAGGTCGCTGTTTGAGCAATCAAGTACAGGTTCGAATCCTGCCGAGGGCATAACCACGTAAAATCAACGTTTCCGCACATTCGTTGATATGAAGCTTCTGATTCCTTTAGATAAGGAATTGGGAGCTTTTTTTGTTGCCAAAAAGTTGCCGTTGTTTTCTCTTAATTTCTCTATTTTTCAGAAGTTGGGCAACAAAATGGCAACATCGATGGCAACAAGTTTGTGAAATTATTTGTTGTCGAGCTGATCCAGCAAGCCGATCGTTTTATCTTCTTCTTCGGTTTGTTTATCTTTGAAAAGATGAGCATAGGTTGTCCGAGTGACCACCGTATTTTCGTGGCCTAATCGTCGGGCAACATATTGGTCGGTGACACCCTTAGAGATTAAGAAGCTGGCATGTGTATGCCTGAGGCCATGGAAAGTAATGCGCTTGCTAATAAGGTGGCGGAAATAAATGTTCTTTAAAGCCTTGTTGACGTCGGTTGACGAAACGACATGTAAATATCTGGAATAGAAAACAAAATCTTTGGGATTGCGGTAATGATGACGATCTAGAAAGTCGTTGACAATTTGTTGCCATT
>NZ_JAXGWW010000076.1:0-8840 GCF_040773105.1 Lentilactobacillus sp. | reverse complement strand
TGAACATGGGCAGTTTTGGCTAGAAATACCATGTAGGTACTGGTTACCAACGAAACACTCAAAAAGACAACAACCAGCCATTTAACCAGATGAAATCTTCGACAAAACCGGTTGAACTTTTTAAAAAATGAACCGACCGATTTTCTGAACGATTTGGTTGAATTGTTGTTCATACGGATACTCCTTTGATGAATACTTCAATATTGTATCATATCTGGAAAAAGCCGGATTTTTACCGGAATAAATTTAACCAGGACTTAAAGAAACTGCCGTCATTTGGTCATAAACAAGTCATTTTGGACATTAAAAAGCCGAAGCAAGACTGCTTCGGCTTTTTAATTGAACGTCAGTGATTTACATTGCGTCTGGTGCCTTAACTCCTAATAGGTTAAGTGATTCTTTCAAGACAATTGAAACTGCCTTGACGAGTGACAAACGGGCACCCAATTGATCATCTTCAACCAAAATCTTTGAGTGGGCATAATACTTATTGAATGCTTTAGCCAGTCTCAATGCATACTTGGCAACTTCAGAAGGTTCGAAGTCCTTGCATGCACTTTCGATGACTGTTGGGAAGTCCTTTAACGCAGTAACAGTTTCCCACGCTGCAGGGTCATCAAGGCGTTTGTCGGCACCATGAAGGTCAATGTCGCCAGCCTTTCTTAAAATGCTTTCAGCACGCGCGTGTGAGTATTGAACGTATGGTCCGGTCTCACCTTCAAAGCGTAATTGGTCTTCCAACACAAAGTCGATGTTGTTGGTCCGTTCGTTCTTTAAATCGCCAAAGATAATGGCGCCGACACCAACTTCCTTGGCTACTTCGTCTTTGTTTGGCAAATCAGGATTCTTGGCTTCAATTTGCTTCTTAGCCAAGTCAATGGCGTCTTCCAAAACCTGATCAAGTAAGATGATCCGTCCTGAACGAGTTGACAATTTTTTACCATTAACGGTGATCAGACCAAATGGAATATGATGGAGATTTTCAGCTGATGGCAAGCCCATTTCGAGCAAAACAGCCTTTAATTGTTGGAAGTAATAGGTCTGTTCAGAACCAACAACATACAAGTTCATGGCAGGCTTATAAGTTCGGTCACGATAAATCGCTGTCGCAATATCACGGGTGATGTAAAGCGTTGCGCCATCACTCTTTAAAATCAGTGCAGGATTTAAATTATACTTATCCAACTTAACAACTTGAGCACCTTGAGATTCCTGAAGCAATTCCTTATCCTTGAGGATCTGAATTCCTTCGTCCATCTTATCGTTATAGAAGGCTTCACCGTTGTATGTGTCGAAGGTAACGCCCAATTTTTCGTAAATCTTGTTGAATGATTCAAGAGAAACCTTACGGAACCACTTCCAGAGGAAGACTTCTTCTTCGTTGCCCTCTTCAAGCTTCTTGAAGGTTTCACGGGCTTCATCATCCAACTCAGGGTGTTCTTTGTCCTCTTGATGGAATTTAACGTAATATTTAACTAAGTTATTGATTGGGTCTTTTTTGACATCTTCTTCATTGCCCCACTTTTTGTAGGCAACAATTAATTTACCAAATTGTGTTCCCCAGTCACCCAAGTGATTATCTTTGATTGGATGATAACCGTTCTTAACTAAAATTTTGGCAATTGAATTTCCAATCACCGTTGAGCGCAGGTGGCCCATTGAAATGGGTTTGGCAATGTTAGGTGATGACATATCAATTGGTACATTACCGCCCTTACCGTTGTCATTTTGACCATATGCGGCCCCTTCTTCAAGCACTTCATTCAAAATTTCGTTGCTGAAATTGCCCTTGTCCAAGAAGAAGTTGATGTAAGCGCCCTTTGCTTCAACCTTTTCGTATGAAGTCTGGTCGATTTTAGCAACCAATTCTTCAGCAATCTGATTAGGTGCCTTGTGGAAAACTTTTGCTAATGAAAATGCGGGGAATGCCAAATCACCCATTTGAAGCGTCTTTGGCTTTTCAAGCTTTTCATAAACCTCTGCTGATGACATTTCGTCGTTTAAGACACTTAAAATTGAATTTGTAACCTGTGCTTTGTAGTCCATTAATGTTCCCTCCGTCTGTCTATAAATATACAAAAAAACTCTTACAAAATAATTGCAAGAGACGAGTAAACCCGCGGTACCACTCTATTTGATAAAAGTATCCACTCAAAGTATTAAATTATTATTCTAAAAAGCGCGCTTCGCTGACTGAACTTTCCGGCTCACACCCTCCCGGAATCGCTGTCTATTCAGTAACCAGCTACTGTTCTTTTATCATTGAATAAATATAATGTTCATTGTGTATAATAACTTGTTAACACAGTTGATGTCAACAATTATTGTCAGTCCTAGTACCTATCAAACCGGCACTAAGCGGGTAACGGGAATCGGACCCGCGACGCAAGCTTGGGAAGCTTGTGTTTTACCACTAAACTATACCCGCATAACAAAAACAATTATATCATTTTAAATTATCTTTGTCATAAAGATTTGTAATCTCTAAAGAAATTTAGAAAAGATTGCTTTTTTGATCAAAATTCATAATACTTAACAGTAAGAGGTGATTGGGATGTGGATTATTCTAAACTATAGCTGCTGGGCAATTTTGTTCATTAATTTTATCTGGGGACTCACCCGGTCAATCAAAAAACACGTCATTGACTCGATGATGATCGCCAGATTATTTTACTGGATCATTGTCATCAGCCAAGTGGTCATCTCGCTTCGTTCATTTCACCGTCACCCGTTACTAGTGGTAATTGGTGCCCTTGTTACCTTGGGTGTCATTGCCCTTTCAGAAACTGCGTATGGCAGAAAACAAGATGTGAATTACAGTCCAAAGCTCATGTGGTGGCTATTGCTGGCGACACTGCTTGCGATTTGGGTTCAAACACTGGTCAACTATTAATAAGTTGGCTATTTATTTTGGCCGCGTTTTTCCTTTGCCAGGGCAATGCAGCGATCGGCCAAAACGGTTTGCGCATCAATGACCGGATAGTCATGATTACCCGCTCTTTGCTGAGCAACCGATAGTTCAGTGCAACCCAAGATGACGATGTCGGCCTTGAGCGTTTCAACCATTTGAGACAGGATTAAATGATACAGACCTTCATCGACATAGTTTTTGGCTTTGATATCATCATAAATCAAACTCATGGTCTGATCGGCAATTTTTTCAGTCGGCTTCACTAATTCATAACCGGCACTAATAATTTCGTTATCATAAATTTGGTCATGCAGCGTCCCTTGGGTGGCAATTAAACCGACCCGTTTGGCATTGGGGGCGTATTCTTTAATCGCACTGACCGTTTCCTTTGGCATGTTCAAAATCGGAATTGGCGTTAACGCCTGAAGTTCCTTCAAAAAATAGTGTGCTGTGTTGCAGGGAATCGCAAAAAAATCCGGATGCAGCTGACTTTGCTCCTTAATATCAGCAGCCAAAGGTTCCAGCGGATTAGGCTTGCTATGATCGAGAATATAGTCCGTTCGGTCAGGAATCGTCGCGTGATTAACCAAAATATAATTCAAATAATCTTGGTCACTTTTCGCTTCCGTTCGTTCGTTTAATATGTGAATAAACGTTTCGGTCGCTTCGGTTCCCATTCCACCAATGATCGTAAAAAAGTCTTTCACTTCAATCAGTCCTTACTTTTCGACAAAATACCGTTTAAAGCTCTTGGCATAATTGTGCATCATCCACTTATATAATGCAAAGCGTTTGATATTCTTGTCTTTTGCGTACCAGAAAGTATCCCCATAACGACCTTCGCTGATCATTTGGATCGCTTGTCTTTTACTGTCATTATCTTTGGCGTATTTTTCAAAGATTTGGGGAGTTACACCCAGCCACAGGAAATATTGACTTTGGTCTTTGTTTGCGTAAAGCGTTGGCTTATCGTTGAGTGAATCAAAGACGTAATCCTGAACAACCCAATCGGCCAAGTGATGGCCGTTAAGTGTAACAAAAAAGCTGCTGCGGCCGGTTCTGAGGTTGATTTCAAACAACTTATAGGAGTTGTCCCGGGTGTCGTATTTGATATCAAAATTGGCGTATCCGTGGAAATTAATTTCTTCAAGAAATGTTTGAACCCGGTTATAGATATCCTGGTCGAATTCCGGAATAATTGCCACGTAGTTACCGATCGCAGCGGGCGCAGGATCTTCCAGTAAGGGATGGCCGAGGCACATCAATTTAACCTTGTGATGACGGTCCACATAGACGTTTAACGTCCGCATATTGCTGTCATCACCGGGGATGAAGTCTTGCAGAATAAAGTCTGAGGTATAACCGTTATCGTAACTTTTGGCAACGACTGACTTGAATTCAGCTTCGCTCTTAATGATAAAGGCCTTTTTACGTCCCTCAAAATGAATATCCAACCATTCGACGCTGTTGGCCGGCTTCAATGCCACGGGATAACCAAATGGCTGCTCGATATCATTACCGGATTCATACATTGCTTTGGAAATAATTTTTGTTTTCGGGTATGGCAGATCGTATTGATCGCACATTTTATAAAAGTTTTCTTTATCATTCAGCTTTTTAAGCAGGTCGTAATCGATATATGGGCAGACAAATACGTCTTCGAGTTCAGCTTTGTGCTTGGCAATTAACTCGGCATAGCCATCCCCACAACCAATTAAAATAACCGGTTCTTCATGGTCGGCATAGCGCTGTTTGAGCTTTTTCATCGTGTTGATCCATACCGGATCCTCACTAAAGCCGGGGATCAGTTCCAAATCAACAATTTTGGTAAATCGAGTCGGTGCCAGTTGGGTTTGGGCGTATGCCTTAACCGGCCGACGATAAATCTCATAGAGACTTCGGGCCATTCCGTAGGCATTGAAATCACTTCCCAATAAAACTGGGGTAAAATCAACTTTTTGATTTTTCATTTATTAGAGTCCTTTCACAAGATTTTGAACGATGGTAGCATCGCCCTCATACGGCACATTTTGACCGTTAATTTTTTGATAGTTGTCATGCCCTTTGCCGGCAACGACCACCAAATCACCTTTTTTGCTTTCAGTAACCGCCTTTGTAATTGCGGCTTTTCGATCGGCGATATATTCAAGGTTGACCCGCGTTTGATCAATATGATCCGCGATTTCTGCCGCAATTGCTTTGGGATCTTCAGTTGCGGGATCATCGGTCGTCAAATAGGCTTGATCGGCCGATTCACTAATGGCTTTTCCCAATCCTTCGCGGCGATCGATCCCTTTGTCACCGGTACTTCCAGTAATCACGATGACCTTACCGTTTGGCGCCTGCTTCTTCAAGAAGTCGAGAACCGAATGTAAACTGCCATAATTATGGGCATAATCCACGTAAATCGTTCCGTGAGATTGAGTTTGGTAAATTTCCATTCGACCGGGAACCGTGGTGTGGGCTAATCCGTAAGCGACATCGGCTGGCTTGGCACCCATTAAGGCACTCGTAATAGCCGAGGCGACCGCATTGCCCTCGTTGTAATCGCCGGGAATTCCGATCCGATAAACCCCGTCAATTCCAAGTCGCTTTGCTTTTTCAGTGATTGCAGTTAACACAATTTGGTTTTCGGTCAATGAATCTTCCACTGAACGATAGTCAAAATCAATTGGGTAATCAGTTTCCTGATCGGCCCGCTGACGACCATAAATATAAATATTGTCGGGTTGTGTGGTCGCCTTAGCGGTGTAATAAATATCAGTTAAGTGGGTCCCGTCAGCATTTAGCACGCACGTATCCGAGTTCACCAACAACTGTTCCTTGCAATGAAGATAATCGGCAAAGGTTGGATGTTCATTTCTGCCAATGTGGTCCGGAGAAATGTTCAAGAAGACGCCAACGTCGTAATGAAGCCCATAGACCCGGTTTTTCTTGTACGCCTGCGACGAAACTTCCATCACCAGATGATTCATGCCATTTTCCACAGCTCGATGCATATTGGTAAACAGATCCAGCGATTCAGGGGTCGTCAAATTTGATTTGACCACGTCTTTTTGTTCCAACCCAACAACTGTGTTAATCGTCGATGATAAGGCGACTTTTCGCTGATATGTTCGGTCCAAAATCGCTTTGGTAAAGTATGCCGACGTCGTTTTGCCCTTCGTACCGGTGTAAGCAATTGTTGGCAGTTGATTTTGAGGAAACCCAAAAAATGCCGCACTTACGAGCGACATTGCTTTTTGGATATTGTTAACAATAATCCCAGGAATTTCAGCGTTGGAATAAGCCGTTTCAGACATATACGCCTTTGCACCACGACGTTGGGCATCATCCAAATAAGCCGCTTTAAAGTTCCCCTTGCAAAAGAACAGACAGTTCTCCGTAACCAACTTCGAGTTATATGCAATCTGATCAAAGGAGTAACTTAAGCTGCTAAATTGACTGTCGAGCAGTAAATGATGCTCATTGAGCAATGTTAAAATCTCATTAACAGTAATTTGTGCCAATTTGTGCACCTTCCATTTCATTGCATATTTCTAAATTTGGGTTCGGTGAACCAGCTTAACAGTCTCTTCGGTGGTGTCCTCTGGGAAGTAAACCTGATACCAAAGAATAAACGTATAAATTGTAAAGATCTTCTGCATGTTGGACTTGCCTTCTGCATGCTCTTTTAACAAACGATCCAACTCATTGATATTAAAGAACTTTTGCGCAGTATCGGAATGAAATGCCCGTACGATCCGTTCGTGATACTTGGGATCGTTAATCCAACTAGCAATTGGAGATGGGAAACCAAGCTTTTCTTTCAAAGCCGTCTTCTTGGGCATTTCGCGTTCTGCAGACGTCCGTAAAGCAATCTTGGTTTCGTCAGGGGTAATTCGGGTATGAACAGGCATTGTTTCAGCAAACTCAGCCACTTTTTTATCAACAAATGGGACACGGACTTCCAACGAATTACACATACTCATCCGGTCCGCCTTGTGAAGAATATCAAACGGCAGCCAAGTATTGATATCGAAGTATTCCATTTGAGTCATTTCATCTTTGCCCGCAACATCATCAAAGATGTGCTTCGTGTAGGCTCCAGAATCAACGTTGATTGACGGATCCTTCAAGACCTTGTTGCGATCGTCATAGTTAAAGACGTAGTTAACACGATAATATCGTTCGCTCAATGGCTGAGCACCACGGACCAGGAACCGCTTCCCGTGGAATCGAGGCATCCGTTTGGCAACCGCAGCTAGGCCTTTTCGAACAGGCTTTGGAACGTATTTTTGATAACGGTCAAACGGAATAGCTTCCAAATAAGTGTTATAACCACCAAAGAACTCGTCGGCGCCTTCACCTGACAAAGCAACCTTAACGTGTTTGGATGTATCTTTCGACAAATAGTACAACTGAATTGCAGCCGGGTTGGATAATGGCTCATCCATGTAATACATCATTGTTGGCAGGAAGTCGAAGTAGTCATCCCCGTTCATGTAAATTGGGGTGTTTTTTTGATTAATCGTTTTTGCAAACTCAGTCGACCAAGCCAACTCACTGTATTTTGAGTGGTGAAAGCCAATTGAAAACGATTGGATTGGCTTGAGTTTGGCAGCCTCATTCAAAACATAGCTTGAATCAATCCCACTCGACAAGAAACTGCCGACTTCAACATCGGCAATCATATGAGCCTTCACGGAATCATCAATCAGCTTGCCGATTTTGTCAGCATCGCCTTCGACAGTTTGATTGTTGTCAATGTTGTCGTAGTTGAATTTGTAATAACGGTGAGTTTCGGTCTTGCCGTCCTTATGCAGGAAGTATTGACCCGGAAGTAATTTGTAAACGTGTTTGAACATGGTTTCCCGAGATGGAATGAACTCAAAACTCAAGTGAATTGGGAGTAGTTGGAGGTTTAATTCCTTTTTGAAATTAGGGTGCTCCAAAAATGCCTTGATTTCTGATCCCCAAAGGAAGGTATCGCCGTCATCATAGTAATAAAGCGGCTTAATGCCAAAGTGATCACGGGCACCAAAAACTTCGTTGTTCTTCTTGTCGTAAATGACAAATGCGAACATGCCACGAAGCTTGTCAAGTAAAGCTGGCCCCCACTCTTCATACCCATAAACCAAGACTTCTGAATCCACGTCCGTCTTAAATACGTAGCCTAAATCGCGTAGTTCTTCGCGAATTTCTTTATAATTGTAAATTTCACCATTAAAAGTCAGTACTTTAGTTTGGTCAGCATTAAACATTGGCTGACGGCCATGTGCTAAATCAATGATTGAAAGTCGGCGAAATCCCATCGAAACATTGTCGTCGGAGAAATAAGCTTCGTCGTCGGGGCCACGATGCTTAATCCGATCCGCCATGCTGTTGATGGTGCCTTCTGAAACATCTTTTTGGTTAACGTAACCAACAAATCCGCACATATTTTATACCCCTTTTTCAAATCTATCTTTGTTAGCCTTGAAATTAATAACGCTTTATATTTTATCAGATTACACACTGCGCTACCAGTAGTATAAACCTTTCTTAAACAAGAGCGGCACAACAGGAAATTAAAACACTTTCGAATTTTATTTTACCATTATTTTAAGTTATACTTTAGTTAGCATTACAAAAGTTTTGAAGGGAGAGATACAAATGGATGAGATCGTATTTTTCAACCCAGGAGATTCAATTGGCAACTTTCATGATCACAATGAGGCAGTTAAAACTGCTCAGATTTACAAAGAAAAAGAACACAATAAGCGCGTATTAGTCGTGCACGGTGTTGATAATCAAAATTTTGATATTTTTATGGCCGATGACATCATCAGTCATGATAATGAGAAAAATGCGGTGCAGAAGCCTTATAAGATTTCGGATCGGATTTAATATTATAAAAAAAGAAGAGGCTGAAACAAAAACTCACTTAGGTTTTTGTTTCAGCCTCTTC
>NZ_JAXGWW010000075.1:0-8999 GCF_040773105.1 Lentilactobacillus sp. | reverse complement strand
CGATTTTTGTTCATCGCCAGTTTTTTTACCTTCTGTAGTAAGGGTCAGGGGTGTCGTCCACAGGACTAGGTGCTGCACTGCGCTTGCGACCGTCGGAGCGTGATTGAGAGGCAGAAGGGAACGCAAAATCAAATAACCGATCTAAACCTGAAAAATCCTTGACTCTGAATCAGTAGAGCGTCTGAACGATTTTTGTTCATCGCCAGTTTTTTTACCTTCTGTAGTAAGGGTCAGGGGTGTCGTCCACAGGACTAGGTGCTGCACTGCGCTTGCGACCGTCGGAGCATAGCTCAGAGGCAGAAGGCAACGCAAAATCAAATAAATGATCGAACCGGGTAAAAAATGATTTAGTATAGTCTAACCCGTTTGAATCATGAATGTTCTTATGATAATCCTTCGTTACTTGATCCAGATAAAGATCTGCTTTATTGTAAAATCAACTCAACGAAGGAAGGTTTGCACAATTAAAAAAGTTCTGCTCACAATTTTAGCAGCTGTTATCTTGGTTTCGGCATACTTTGTCTGGACAATTGCAACTTTTGACGATCATGTGCAGAATTATGTGGAATACTCGATAAACCGAGAATTAAAACAACGTCAATTCGGACAGTTGAGAAAGATTACAGACCAAAAAAGCTATCGTATATTAACTCATACTAACAACGTTAAAGTCAAACTTACTACTGACAATCAGGGGAGCCAAAACATTTGTTATTATGGGGCTCGAATAAATCACTACAGGTACTTTATGCTGACATTTAAAGTTAATTCCTTTATTCCCAGTCGGTTTGAACTCATAAACATTAAATACTTTCCTAAAGAATAAAAAAACGCCTCCAGCCACCAGTTCACTCCAGCAGCTAAAGCGCATCACAATCCGGTTCATTCACATTTGACGTCAGTTCAACCCAACAAGCTGACTTTTTCGATGGTATCGAGCTTGATGACCGTTACCCCCTTGGCAGGGCGGTTGATGAAAGCCTGGTCATCGTTAACCGCGGCGACACTTCCTGTCAGCGTGCCGTCACCAGTTTCAATTCGTACCAACTTTTTGCTTTTGTACGCATTCATCAATTCATTTGAAATTTCTTTAGTTGCAATAGTCATCATTGTCACCTCTTATGATAAACTTAAGTATAGTTCACAAATCTGCTGAATGTAAACAATTTTTCTCACAAGCGAAACTTTAGAATATTTTTATAACATTTTTTTGCATTTAGCGCTAAAGTGTATATATAGGTAAAGTGAAAGGGGTATTAAAATGACTGAACGCCAATTGATTCAAGAAATTTTAAATACAGTTGATGTGATCTACAATTTTGTAAACACCGACGATGATAAGAAGGAATACGAAATCGTGATTAACCGACAAGACGGGGACCATCGTCCGTTGGAAAACGTCAACAAAGAAATCAAAGATTACTTCACTGAAGCCAACTTTAGTTATAACGAAGAGCTCAATGACAACGGTGACGACATTCACGTTCAAGTAAAACGTTAATTGGTCTAGTTGAGTAACACTTCACAAAAGTTATTGAACAGGCAATTTGAATTGCAATGCACGTTATGGTATAGTTCATAATGTGCTTTTTTAATACAATAAAGGTGCGATCAAAAATCAAAAAGTTGCGCATTTAAAATTTTTTCAAAAAAGATGTAATCGCTTTCTAGTGATCGGAGGGAATTTAATGTTAACAGACAGACCAAAGTACGTATTATCAATTGATCAAGGGACGACTTCCACGCGAGCCATGATATTTGATCACAATGGTCGAAAGGTGATCGAAGCATCCAAGCCGGTTAAACAAGTCATTCCACATAACGATTGGGTTGAGACGGATCCTAATGAAATTTGGACATCCGTTCTGAACGTGATTTCGTCTGCGTTCATTGATGCTGGGATCCATCCCGAAGATATTGAGGGAATTGGAATCGTTAACCAACGTGAAACGACGATTATCTGGGACAAGGAGACCGGTGAACCGATTTATAATGCAATTGGTTGGCAATCTAAGCAAACGGCCGCATTGGCGCGTAAATTGAAGAATGAGGGCTATTCAGGGATGGTCCACAAGAAGACTGGCCTAATTATCGATTCGTATTTCTCAGCCACCAAGGCCCGTTGGATTTTGGATCACGTCAACGGTGCTCAAGAACGGGCAGAAAAAGGTGAGCTGATTTTTGGGACGGTTGATACCTGGTTGGTTTGGAAACTCTCTGGCGGCGAATATCACGTGACTGATTATTCCAATGCCAGCCGAACGATGCTGTTTAACATTCATACCCTCCAGTGGGATGACGATATCTTGAAATTATTAAACATTCCAAAATCGATGCTGCCCGAAGTGAAGACTTCCAGCGAACTTTACGGAACGACTAAGAACTATCAATTTTATGGCATCGAAGTCCCGATTGCCGGCATTGCCGGGGACCAGTCGGCCGCATTGATTGGCCAGCTCGCGTTTGAACCCGGGATGATCAAAAATACTTATGGTGATGGTGCCTTTATCATGATGAACACTGGTTCCAAACCAGAAATTTCAGATGATAATTTGTTGACAACCATCGCGTATAATTTTAATGGCAAAGTCACATATGCCCTTGAAGGCTCGATTTTTGCTGCCGGAACGGCTTTGTCGTGGTTAGCTGATAGCCTGCAACTGATCGATAACGTACCGGAATCCCGTCAGGCCGCCATGAATTCGGAAGATGACGATGAAGTATACGTAGTGCCTGCCTTCAACGGGTTGGGTGCGCCATACTGGGAATAAGACGTCCGTGGGGCAGTATTTGGGCTGACTCGGGGAACCACTAAGGATGACTTCGTCAAGGCAACGCTACAGTCGATCGCCTATGGCACAAAAGATATCATCCAGACCATGGAAAAAGATACCAGCATGCATATTCCCGAACTGATGGCTGATGGTGGTGCGTCTCGGAACAGTTACTTAATGCAGTTTCAAGCAGATATCTTAAATATCCCAATCCAGCGAGCGGCGGACGAAAACACCACTGCGTTTGGGGCCGCCATTTTAGCAGGGCTGGCAGTTGGTTTTTGGAAGGATATTGATGAAGTCAAAGAACTCGCAGAACCCGGCCGAACCTTTAAGCCCAACATGGAAGATTCAAGGCGGGCCAAGCTCTATCGGGGCTGGCAAGCTGCTGTGGATGCCACGAGAGCCTATAAAGTTAAAATTTAAACGGGAACAACATGCCCGAAAGACAGAAAGAGGCTGGGACAAAAGTATCAACTTTTGACTCAGTCTCTTGTTTGATGATTTTATACTATCTAGCTGAAACGTGCGGCAATCGGCTGATCCCGGCCATTTAAGCCCGTCAATCAATCATTCCAAAAGCAGGAATAATCGATTGACGGGCTTAAATTCTGGGATCAAAACGCCTCTTGTCTCACTCTTTTTTTGTTATTCGTCATTTTTATCGGTTGGTTCTTTCCAATATCGGGCGTCCGTTAATATTTCCTTGGAATGCTCGTCAGCGGGGACGAATCCCAAATTAAACAAATGTTTGAAGTACATCATATTGTATATCAGCATCCAAACGATTCCCAGGCCGTATGAGCCAACGGAATAGGCGACTTGAAACGGTTCGCCCATTCCAAGTGAGAGCGCCATTCCGGCAATAATTTCGACGCCCGCCATACATAACAGGTTGTACCAGTCTGACCGAAAAATTGGCACCCAGAGGTTAAAGAATAAGGCCGTAAACGACGGGCCGACCTTGGCAATTCGAATCTGGCCGTTTTCCTTATTCACCACGGTGGCAAAATTTGGTGGGATCGGCAAATTACCCGGAGTGTTGGGATCATTTTGATTATTGTCGTCGTTATTGCCGTTACCAAATGGGTTTTGCATGGGGAACCTCCTTTCAGACTACTTGGTTACTTCTTTTTAAATTTCACAACACATTCACAGCGCGATGTTTGTGGCATCAAATCAACTGATTGGATGTATTCGACATTGTACTTCTGCGTTAATTTTACTAAATCCTGTGCCAAAGTCGATGGATTACAAGAAATATAGACAAATTTCTTTGGCACGATATCCAAAATGGTGTCAATCAGTGAATCGGCCAGCCCAGTCCGTGGTGGATCAACAATTAACGCGGTTGGTGTCCAGCCGCCGTCAATCCATTCCGGTAAGAGCTTTTCAGCTTCACCAACTTCGTACAGACAGTTAAAAATCCCGTTTCTAACTGAATTGGCATTTGCGTCATCCACCGCTGCTTTGATGGTATCCATTCCGCGGACTTCACGGACTTGTTTGGCGACGGATAAACCAATTGTTCCAACGCCGGAATAAGCATCGACCAGCTTTTCGTTTCCCTTGAGATCAAGGGCTTTGAAGGCTTCATCGTAGAGAACCCGGGTCATTTCGGGGTTCGCTTGCAGGAAGGCTCTGGCAGACAAATCAAACTTTAAGCCGTTGAGGACTTCGGTGATTGTCTCACGACCTGCCAAATGAATGGTTTCATCGCCCCAAATCAGGGATGTTTTGCCCGGGTTGACGTTTTGCATAACGGATACGACTTCGGGTAGTTCAGCTTTGATTCGTTCCAATAACTGATGCTTTTTGAGCAGCTTTTGGCTTTGGGTGATAAACGTGACCTGGACTTGGTCAGTAGCAATGGCTGCCCGAACGACAACCGTTTTGATGATGCCGCTGTTTTTTTCTTCGTCGTACGCAGGGATCCCTAATTCATCGATCATTGCCACGACTGCCCGCATGACTTTCATCGTCAACGGGTATTGAAGCGCGGATGTTTTTAAATCGACCACATCGTGACTGCGGGCTTTGTATAGGCCGGCGATGGTGTTGCCGTCTTCATCCTTACGAATTTGAAAGGTGGCCTTGTTGCGATAGTGGGTCGGATCATCCATCCCAATAGTAGGTAATAATTTAAATTTGCGATAACCGGTGGGCTTGAATTTTTCAAGGGAGTCACGGACGACATCACGCTTGAATTCCAGCTGTTTCGGGTACGCCAAATTCTCCAGCTCAAAGCCGCCGACTTCATTTGCATAAGCGTCAACGGGATCCACCCGGTCCTGACTTTTTGTGAGAATTTCAATTAATTTTGCGCGAATGAAATTATTCAAATCGTCGGTCACTTCAACGACGACTTTTTCGGTTGGCAGGGCGCCGGGTACAAACACTAATTTGTGTTCGTAATAACCGATGCCTTCACCATTGATTCCAAGGCGCTTAATTTGAATGGTTAAGTGTTCACCTTCGTCTACGTGAACTTCAGAATTATTGTTATACATTGAACCGTCCTTAATATTTGTAGTTACTAGTATGATAGCACATCGCGCATAAAATTCGTATGTGGGCGAGCCGAAATGAGTGGTTGCCGGTTTGAAAAGTAATAGTAAAGGGACCGTCGGCAAAACAGTGTTTTGTCACGGTCCCAAATGAGTTGTGGTTATTTAGCTGAAAAATGTTACCAGGTTGCCTGATCCGGATCCGTTGCCAAACCGGCTTTTCCGTGGAAGCCATCAATTGTTTTCATGTCTGAATTTGATAAGTTGAAATCAAAGATGTCGGCATTTTCCTTGATGTACTTTTCGTGGACCGACTTTGGTAATGGCAAGAAGCCGTGCTGCAGTGACCAACGGAGGACCACTTGAGCAGGTGTCTTGTCGTATTTTCGACCGATTTCAGTCAATTCAGGAATCTTGAAGATTTCGCCGGTTCCCAGTGGGCTGTATGCTTCGGTTAAAATATCGTGGTCGTCATTATATTCCACGACGGCTGGCTGCATGTCCGATGGATTAATGAACATCTGGTTGACCATCGGCTTAACTTTGGCGGTTTCCAATAGGGCATTCAAATGCTTGGGCCTAAAGTTGGAAACACCGATCGCCTTGGCGGCACCCTGCTCGTAAAATTCTTCCATTGCCCGCCATGATTCGGCGTTTGCTTCCTGCCAGTTATCCCGGAAGTCAACTGGATTTGGCCAGTGAATCAGATAGAGGTTCACGTAATCCAATTTCAATTTTTCCAGGGAGCGTCCAAAAGCCTGCTTAGTCTTTTCATAACCGTGATCCGCATTCCAAAGCTTGGTTGTGACAAATAAATCCTCACGGGGAACGCCACTGTCTTTGATTGCTTGGCCGACGCTTTCTTCGTTGCCGTACGCCGCAGCAGTGTCAATGTGGCGATAACCGGCATTTAAAGCTGCCAAAACGGCGTGATAAGCTTCATCTCCGTCTGCAGACTGCCAGGTACCAAAGCCGATTTGGGGGATCTTGACGCCATTATATAAAGTGTACGTATCTGTTAGTGCCATTTTGTTTGCCTCCTAATTTGTATCTAGTCTCATTTTAAAGTGTTTTAGAGATTAAGTACAAAGAATTTATCCATTGATGAGTGCTCACCGTTATTCAGCGGGTGGCCGAGGTCCGAAAAGCCATAATCTTGATAGAGGTGAATGGCTTCCACCAATGAATGGTGAGTCTCCAAATAAATAGTTTTGTATCCGGCACCCTTGGCAAAGCCGACTGCCGTGTCCAGCAGCCGATAGCTTAAGTGTTGGCCACGAGCGGCTTCTGTTAAGTAAAGTTTTTGCAGTTCGGCAACTTGATTTGCGACGTCAAATTCCGCAATCCCAGCGCCACCCAAGACAGTGTCGACTTCGTTTACGGCGACAAAGTATTCCCGCTGAGCTGATTTATCGTAGAAATCACTCAGATGATCCAATTCCTTATCAAAATAGGCGGTTCCTGGGATATCCAGCCCGTAGGATTTTAATGACGTTTTGATAATGGTCGCCAAAGGCGCGTCATCAGCGGGTTTAATTGGCCTGATTCTAACCATTCTACCGTCTCCATTTCATTGTGTTTGATTAGCATATTACCACTATTAGAATTGCAGAGTAAAGCCCATGTGACCGCTTTATCGTGATATACTTGAATTAATTTAAAACAGGTTCGGGAGGGATTACTATGGATCAAAAAGTTGCGATTGTTACAGGCGCGTCATCTGGAATCGGCATGCAGATTGCCAAGAACCTCTATCGAAACGGGATGGAAGTCTATGCGCTGGCCCGCCGGGTATATGCCATGAACGAGTTGGACGATTTAGGCATCCACACCATGCATCTGGATGTGACCGACCACGACGAGATCGATAAGGTCGTCAGCGAAATTGTTGCCGAAACCGGCAGAATTGATGTTTTGGTTAATAACGCCGGCTTGGGGGCCTTTGGCTCGGTTGAAGAAGTGACGCTGAGTGAAGGCGAGTACGAATTCAAGGTCAACGTTTTCGGCCTGGTCAAAATGATTCAAGCAGTCCTTCCAACCATGAGACAGCAGCACAGTGGCCGGATTATCAATATGTCGTCGATGGCTGGTAAAATCAGCAATATTCTTCTGGGCAGTTGGTATGTCGGCTCGAAGTTTGCCGTTGAAGGCATCAGTGATTCACTACGGCAGGAACTCAAACCATTTGGCATTGATGTTGCGGTCATTGAGCCCGGTGCCATTCAATCCGAATGGAAAGATGGCGCTATGGATCGGATGATCGACGCGTCGGGAAATGGCCCGTATGCCACCTTGGCAAGACGTTCGGCTGACTTCTTTGCGATGTCATACAAGTTTGCGTCAGCGCCAAGAGTTGTGGCCCGAGCCGTTGACAGAGCGGTCTTTTCAAGAAGACCCAAAACACGTTATGCGATTGGTGCCGGCGCCAAACCGGCAATGCTAATGAAGCGTTTCTTGCCTGATCGTTGCATGGACGCATTTTTCGAAGCCCTGAACAAATATGCCCAACAAGTTGTTAATCGAGAAACTGGCGCCAATCGCTAGCATAGCGTATGAATTGAATATCAAATCCAAGCACACTGGGGGAACTGCTGAAAGCAGCTGAGATGAGCCTGAAAGGCCCGTACCCTTGGAACCTGTCAGTTAGGACTGGGGAAGGAAAGTGGCTGATGCGACGGAATCATTTTGTCGCAAGAAGTGTCGTGAATGGGGTTGCAATCGTTCACGACAAAATCCACGTTAGGTTAAAAATCCCGGCCGGAGCTGCAGACATCCAAGTGTCTTTAGCTCCGGATTTTTGATACGTTGATAATGGTTACCTGGAAAAGAAAGGAAGTTTATCTGATGAAAATTGATCTTCTGAACACATTGCGAGAAAAGAATCCGATTGCTTTTAACATTTCAAACTTCGTGACGGTTCAAGATGTTGCGAACGGCATTAATGCGATTGGGGCCTCACCAATCATGTCGGAGGAAAAAAACGAAGCAGAACCCATGGTCCAAATGGCTGATTCGGTGACCGTGAATCTGGGGGCGTTTACTGAGAGCCAGCTGGACCAGATTGCGGCGGTCACGACGTTTGCTAATCAGTACAAAAAGCCAATCGTGATTGATCCGGTCGCAGTGGGTGCGGTGGAATACCGAAAGGAAAGATGCAACGAACTGCTGGATCAGATTGATGTAGCCGTTATTCGGGGCAATGCAGGTGAAATTGCGGCGCTGGCGGACGTAGATTGGAATGCCAAGGGAATTGATGCCGGTGAGGGAAGCGGCGATTTGGTGGAAATTGCCAAAAAACTTGCCAAGAAGCGAAACTGTGTTGTTGTGGAAAGTGGGAAGACCGATATCATCACCGATGGCGAAGCAGTCGTCCGGGTGTTCAACGAAACCGATTTGTTCAAGCTCCACGTGGGTTCGGGCGATATGCTGTCGAGTACGATTGGCTGTTTCTGTGGTGTTGAAAAAGATTATTTTGAGGCGGCCCAGGCGGCAACGGTCATTTTTGACGTGGCAGGAGAGGTGGTCGCAAAGGCGATGACAAAGCCGCTGGCAGGATCGTTTGGCGTCCAGTTGATAGATGAACTCCACTTGATAGACGTGAAGACGGTGGAGAGGTATGCGAATTTTGAGTAGGGCAGAGTGCGACGAGCAACGGTTTGACACGGAGAGCTAAGGTCCCTCTAATTGAAATCCTGGTTTTGGATTTTAATTAGAGGGT
>NZ_JAXGWW010000074.1:0-9042 GCF_040773105.1 Lentilactobacillus sp. | reverse complement strand
GTTTCCATCATTATTGATAATCATTAAAAATTTGATGGTCGTCTATCGTGACAACACGTACGAAAATAACGACATCCTCCAAACCATCGAAGAGACGTTCGATGGTTTGGAGGAATTTGTTTTTCAGTATGCTGGGCGCCTGAATGTTAGATTGCAGAAGAAGTACTTAAAACAAGCTCTAAAACTATTTGGCAGTAACGCCTTCCAGGGATACGATAATTTACGATACGAATTCATCGAAAGTATTCATGAGATGATCACCCGAGATGTCGCAGATGAAGTGATTGCAGCTTCTGATAAACTGGTTAAAAATGCCGATTTTTGGGATAATGGTGATCGAAAAACGCAGCATATTATTTTGCGGATCATGATCGCCGTTCAAACTGGGCAGATAGGGCTTGCTAAAGAGATTGCAACGGCAAATATGGATATTGATGATGTTCGCCAGCAATGGGTTTCTTTTCTGGAGTCCCAGGAAAACTTTGACGAGGCTGAAAAGATTCTCCTTGAAGCGCCAAGAAATAATGCCTGGCAGAAAGAACGTTGGGATGATTCACTTACAGGACTATATGTGATGTCTGATCAAAAGGCCAAGGTGATTCCGCTTTTAAGGAAGCGTGTATTATCTCACCAGACAAATGCCTATGAACTTTACAAAAATATCATGATTGATGATAACTTGTGGGAGAAAATATATCCTAACTTCTTAAAAGAAATGGAGAAGAAACTCACTCGTTATGAGTTTGGCGATATTTTAGTAACGGAAAAAGAGTATTCAAAGCTGCTTGACCAGTTGAAAAAATATGATAGCGCACCAATGATCCGAAAGTATTTACCTGAGCTTTACCCACATAGGAAAAAAGAGGTCGCAGCACTCTACTATGATAAAGTTGTCGTACCTGAATCAAAAAAAGATTCTGCTAACGCTCCAAGGCAACTCCGAAAAGATTTGGATGACTTTTTCGAGGTCAGTGGTGATGGCAAACTTGTTCAGAGATGGATCAAACAGCTCCAATTACAATTGGCAGACAAACCTGAATTTCTTGAATTTCTTTCGCTGGCAACAAGAAATATTGAGATGTCAAAGAAGGATTATTGAAATTTGTTTATAAGACACTAAAAGCCGGAGATTTCTTTTCTCCGGCTTTTAGTGTCTTAATATTTGGAATTTAGCTCTTTTTCTCTTCAAACAACACTCGTTTACGCAACTTTGGTGAATACTTCATTAACTTCAAGCGATCGGGGTTGTTTCGACGATTTTTTGATGTTAAGTATTCTTCACCAGTCTCTTTATTGTGCATGACAACGTGAATTCTCATTGGTTTGCCTCCTTCATTATATCGTTACTGCTATCGTTACAAATATAAAGCAATCAGAAAATTTGTCAAGTTATGGTCATCACCAGTCAAATTCTTCGGCATAAATTTGGCCGGATGAAGCGCCGTGTCGGAGGAGAACGCGCCGCCAATGCCGGGTCATTTTACTTGGTCCGCCAAACAGGAAAATGGTGTTAACTTGCCAGTCCTTGGGTAGTTGACGGACAACCTCGGCGTCTTGAAATCGACCAACTTGCTGGAAAAGTCGAAACGTTGGCCGTTTCTGCCAGTCGGCTAACTTTTCTGGGTAAAGCAAATCCGACTGACGATGCGCGGTATAAAATAACTGGATATTGTCGTCCGGATGGCTGTCAATGATCGAGAGCAGCGGTACAACACCGATGCCACCGGCAATAATGACCATGTTTTGATACCCCAAATGCTCATTTAAAAAGGGTTGATAACGTCCATACCCGCCGGTCACTTTAGCAGGCGTCCCCGGTTGAACTTGATCTAAAGACCGGGTGAAGTCGCCATCTCCGCGAATGGCTAAAATGAGCTTCGACGAATCCGTCGGGGAGTTGACTAGTGAAAATGGGTGCAGTTCTGACAGCCCCTTGATGGTGGGAAATGAAACAAATATATAATCTCCTGGAAGCGCAGAAATCTTCGAGCTTGGTTGCAGTTCAAGCTCGCGAACGTTGTCGGCGATCGCCACATTATTTGTCAATGAAGCGTTTGAATTTCTGACCCAATTCTGGTATTTTGACCAGATGTAACTAACCAGTGTCAGGCCGCTATATAGATAGAACCAAAACATAAACGGTTTGATCGCGACGACATAGTTGATCAAAATGACGTGGATAAATACCAGCACAGTTGCGACCAAATTAAGCCGGTGAATCCAAATGGAAACTTCGTGTTTAAATAAAGGTGCCAACCAGGATTTAACGAGCTGGACGATTTTTACCCGGCTGGAGAGCCACCCCGCCATAAAAATCAGTGAGTAGCCAAGTAGCCCAAGCAATAACCAGTATGCCCAGTCCCCGGTGGTCTTAATCCAGCCCATGGACTCCGTCTGACTTTGGTGAAGGTAGGCGAGGAAAACGGCGGCGATACTCATCATGCCGTGAATTAGGTACATATTTGGCAAGCCGATGAGGCGGTCCAGCCATTTGGGTCGTGTGCTCAAATAGATGGCGACCAGCATCCAAGCGTAAGCAATCGCGCCAAAGTAAATTGCTTGAAATTCGTCAGCGTAAGCGGCGGGCAGCCCAACGGCGAGTGTTTGAATCATCGGCAGGGGGATGACGAACAAGATGATCGCCCAAGTCAGCCCGAGTGCGTAGTTGTGGGACTTTACCATGATTGAACGCTCCCTTCGGAAAAGTGGAGCTGACCACGGTGGGCATCAACCAGGACGCCGGTTAATTGATATTTTGCGATCAGCTTCAAAAGCATTTCGGTTCCGGCTGCCATTTCAGCAGTTGCCCAAGTATCCGCGAAAACGAGTGTGTCGCTGACGATGGTTACCTGCTGGAGTGAACTTCTCGTTCGTTTGATGTGTTCACCTCTGCGGTTGATACCCGATGTCGCGATCGCCTGATTTCCCAGCTCGTATTGGCCCAAAATCATGGTGTCGTTGAAGGGATCTTCAATGCCGACCTGCCAGCGAAAGTCGGTCTGCTCATCAATGGCCACCACGATGTCGCCACCACCATTTAATGAAACGCCAACAATAGCCGGATCAGCAAGTAATGGTCGCAGACGCTGATCGAAAATTTGATTGATCGCCCAACCTTTAACGAGTCCGGTCGGATTGTAGTTGCCATCAAAGAACGGATCAAAGTAGCCGTCGGTTTCTTGCCGAGCAATTTGGGCGAGACTAAAGACTTCGGCAAATGCTGGCGAGGTTAGTAACGGCGAACGGTCGCCGGCACGAAATTGAGTTACCAACGAGGTTGATTTGAAGGGTGAGAAAGTCTCGTCAACGTCTGTCAAATCCGCAGTGATTTCAGAAATTAATTCTTGAAATAGTTGGCTAATTTCGGGAGCCTCGTCATTTAACGCAAGGCGAACGGTAAATGGAATTGTCATTTTGTCGATCACGGCTGTTTTAAGTAGATAACTAGTTGTTTTCATCTCATCTCACCTGCCAGTCTGTTGCTGGTTCTGTTGATTACTTTGCTTGGATTGATTTAAAGCGTCTTGCAGAGACCCTTTAAAGCCGCGGTAGGTAACGGTAGCACCAGAAACGTGTTGAATGTTGGCGCTTTGGGCTTTAATTGCTTCTTGTTTATACGTGGGTAGAACCCTGCTGTTAATTTGTCTGGAACGGTCTTCTGAATTTGGGTATTTCAGGACGTCTACTTGCGTTAATTTACCACCTTGAATGACGGCCCGAACCTGAACAGTTCCCCATTCAGTACTGACCTCTTTTCCGGTAAACGTCCCGTTTTTGTAGGCTTTTGATTGAGTGGTTGAAGTGGTCGTTTTGGTTGGACTGGATTTTTCACGGGCTGTTGATAAATGTCTCGGTCCATTAAAGAACACGATATAGCTGTCAATTACCATCGAAATTGCAACAGTCAGCGACAGCAGCAGGCCAATTATTTTTTTCATAGCAGCTTCACCTGGTCTTTCACGTTGGACAGCATGACTGATTCTCTTGAATTAACTGGATTGTACGCTCACAAATGAGGAAGCGCTAACAAATTACCTTATTCTTAAGTAAACATCACCTTTCTTAACTGGATGTTAAAAATTAGTCTCTGTGGACATAAAAATCGGGGCACGATAGTCGTACTCCGATTAGGAATTTAATTTGAAGAATTCATTTTGTTTTTACAATTACTGTGCAGGAACCAAATCAGCTTCCGGCTTGTCGCCGCCACGGGCTCTCAATGCCCAGAGAATGGTGACGGTATCAACCACTTCCTGAAGCATGGCCCCAATGATTGCAGGGATGACACCGAAGCTGGCAATTAACATCAAAATCGTACAAATGGCGATTCCGATTAAGACTGATTGACGGGCCACGTTCATGGTGTCGTCTGATATTTTAACGGCCTTTCCAACTAAGCTCAAATCGTCTTTAAGGACGACCGCATCTGCGGATTCGCTGGCAGCTGTGGCCCCGTGGGCACCCATGGCAATTCCGACATCGGCGGTTGCCAGAGACGGCGCGTCGTTGACACCATCGCCGACCATCACAATTGGCTTGAGCTTCTTGTCAACTTGTTTAATAACGGCAATTTTTTCTTGGGGAAGACGTTCCGCGTACACTTTATCGATACCGACGCTATCAGCAATTTCTTCAGCGATTGGTTTTCGGTCGCCAGAGATCATCATGATTTGTTCGACGCCCATTTGGTGAAGGCCATCCATTACGGATTTGGCTTCAGGACGGACCTCGTCAGAGAAGGAAACGTAGCCAACGTATTTTCCATCGACCGACACGTAAACCGTGGTTTGGTCGAGCGGATCGATGTGCTCTGATGAAACGTAAGCGGGCTTGCCGACTTTGACAATCTTGCCGTCAATGGTTGCCTGAACTCCTTCTGCAGTTGTTTCAATCACGTTTGTGGCGGCTGGAATCTTATCAGGGATGGCAGCAACCAGTGAACGGGCCAAAATATGGCTGGATTGCTGCTCGGTTCCGGCAGCGAGCGAAAGCACCTGTTCTTTGGTATAACCGTTAACGGCGTGGACTTGGTCGACCGTTAAATGCCCTTTGGTAATCGTTCCGGTCTTATCAAAGGCAAAAGTCTTAGCGTTGGCTAATTTTTCGATGATGGTTCCACTTTTAACGATAATCCCGCTTCGGCTGGCCCGGCTCATTCCGGAGACCAACGCAATTGGGGCGGCTAAAATGAGCGGACAAGGTGAGGCGACAACCAGCACTTCAGCGAAACGTACCGGATCGCCGGAGATATACCAGGCCATACCGGCAATGATGTAGGCCATCAATGTAAATGGGACGGCGTATCGGTCGGCCATTCTGACAAAGTGGGCAGGGGTGCTTTCAGCTTGCTTGACCAGTCGGATGATATTTTGGTATTGACTGTCATCGGCAGTTTTATCGGCGATCATATCAAATGATGAGTCGCCGTTGATTGCGCCGGACATGACCGTTTGGCCGACCATTTTGTCAATTGGACGAGACTCACCGGTCAGCGACGACTCGTCCACGGTCGTAACACCTTCAGTAATCGTCCCATCAACTGGAATGACTTCACCGGGTTTGACAACGATTCTATCGCCAACCTTTACTTGGTCAATTCGGACGTCTTCAATATTATCGCCATTAAGCAGATGAGCCGACTGTGGTGAGTTTTCCAACAGTGACTGCAGCTCGGAATTCGCCTTGTTGGCAGCGTAATCTTCAAGTGCGTCACCACCAGTCAGCATCAACAACACGATCAGGGCAGCCCAGTATTCCCCAACTGCAATTGTGGCGATCACCGCGGTGATTGCCAATAGGTCAACGCCAAATTTTCCGGACCGCAATGTTTTGACCATGTCAATGAACATGAGAAGCGCAATCAGGGATCCGAGTGTTGAAATGACAATTTGCGCATACGTCGGCAAGTTCAGAGCAAATTGCAGTATCAAGGCAATCACGCCAACCAGTAAAACGCCAATTAGCCGTGTATAGTTCGATAGTTTGTTCATAGTGAGCCCTCCAATCGTTTCTAATCTTCTATCTAGATTATAACAATTCTAAAGTAGAAAGGCGAGTTATAACTATTGTGAACTGAACATTATTAATGGATAAAAATAAAGGCCGAAGCAAAACTAACCGTTTTGCTTCGACCAGTCTGGAGGTTACTTAGCTGAATTGTGCGCTAAATAGCAGTTTCACGTCGACACTAATCTTTATTTTGCAAGGTTACTTAATTGCTCAAAATCGGCATCGCTTAATGTCACGTTTGCTGCGGCAACGTTGTCTTCCAAATGTTCAATCGAACTGGTTCCTGGAATTGGTAGGATATTTGGTGAACGTTTCAATAACCAGGCCAAGGCAATCTGAGCTTCAGAGACGCCATACTTTTTGGCAATGGAACTTAGCGGGCTGTCATTTCCAACCAGCTTTCCGGTATCCAATGGGAACCATGGTAAAAAGGCCATGTTTTGGGATTCGGCATAGTCGACCACGTCGTCATCCTTGTGATTGCCAACGTTGTACAGGTTTTCAACCGCATCGATTTGTGCGTACTTTTGGGCTTCTTTAATTTGATCCACGGTGACTTGGCTCAAACCAATGTGTTTAATCTTGCCTTCATCCTGCAGCTTCTTGAGTTCGCCAACTTGCTCGGCGATTGGGAAGTGAGTGTCAATTCGGTGAAGGAAGACCAAATCTTCGTGATCAATTCCCAGGGTCATCATTGAGACTTCAACTTGCTGTCTCAAGTAATTGGGTTCACCATGTGGTGTCCAAATGCCAGGACCCTGACGTGTTTGACCAACCTTATCTGAAATGAAAATGTGATCGCGGTTGGCAGCACCTTTCAGTCCGTCGGCCAAATAACGATCAGCGAACCAAGGACCATAAGAGTCGGCTGTATCGAAGAAATTAATTCCCAGCTCAGTTGCCCGGGTCACAACATCAGCGGCATGAGCAGGATCCGAATATGGTCCCCAAGTACCCTTACCAGTTAACTGCATTGTGCCGTATCCGAGTCGGTTCACAATAAATTGGTCATCAAACTTGTATGTTCCGGCGTTTGCTGCATTAAGTTCAGTCATCAAATACACTTCTTTCTTGATGAATTATTTGATACAAAGTTATTTTCAAACTTGTGGGTTTTGATGTCAAACAAAGCGATTGTTAATTTTAGACTAAGTTGGTGTCAGTTTTACCAAAATTCAGAAAATCTTCTAACTTAAGCGATTCGAATCGGTCAACGTCTTATAAAATATTGTATACTTACGTTGATAAGAGAGTTTGGGATTAGGTGTTTTTTAATTGGGAAATCCACACAGAAGGTGAAGAAGATGGCAGCGAAATATTATGGCGTTATCATGGTGAACGTTCAAGGCTTGGAACTGTTAATTGTGAATTTGAAGAGTCTGAAACCCTTGGAACACGTCAAAAAAGAGATTAATCTTGGTGATGATGTTTATCAGGACCAACCGGTCAAATATGAATCGGTTAGTCGAGTGTCCGAGGCGCTAACGGGTTTTGTTCAGATTTTGAACGATTATGGTGTGACAAATTATAAGCTATTTGGAAGTAGTGCGCTTCATCAGGCGATGAACTCAGATTTTATTGCCGATCAATTATTTCTCCATACCGGAATGACGATTGAATGGCTTTCATCTAATGAAGAGACTTATTTTCGGAATCAGAATATTTCCATTGAATTGGGAAACGATAAACAAAATGAAAAGCGGACGGTCTTTTTGGTTGGGATTACGTCTGGAAATACTGCGATTACTGAATTCAAAAAAGGCAAATTTGTGGACGCCACTAGTTTTGCCTTAGGGCCAATCAAGATTGCCGAGGATTTGCAAAGCTTGCGCCAGACTGCACCGAGTTCGATTGGGTTATTGAACGACTACATTGATTCCAAATTGAATGATTTTTACATTGGTCATCCATCAAGTGTGGTTTCAGATACGGTTCCAAGTAAGATTATTTTGCTGGGGTCACTGCCGCTTCAGCAACTGGTTAAAAATTATGAAAACGCTGATGTCGGAGATACCATCACCGCCAGTCAGTTTATCTCACTCGTTGACGATTTGGTCGATGCGTCCGATCAGTTCTTGATCGAGCGACTGCAGGTTTCTTCCGATTACATTCCGATGGTACTGCCGGAACTGCTGCTAACCCGACGAATTTTACGCTTAACCAACGCTGCTGAAATTGGGTTTTCCAATTCGGGGGTCGTTGATGGCTTAGTCAATCAAGCCTCAACGGAACTTGGCTACTCCAAACGTGACTTTACACCAGAAATTATCAAAATGGCCCTCAACATCTCTGGCCATTATGACGTTGAGCCGGTTCACCGAGACCTGGTAACCAAGTTTTCCCTTCACTTATTTGATCAGCTCAAGCCCCTTCATCAATTGGGACGCCGTGAACGGATTTTGCTGCAAGTCGCTTCGATTCTCCATGATGTCGGCAATTACGTTGGGATTCATGAGCATTATTTACATTCAGAATATATTATTTTACATTCAGAAATTATTGGTTTATCCAGGGACGACATTCGCGTTATTGCTGCGATTGCCCGTTACCACAGTTCCACGACTCCCAACGAAGATCTGATTCATTTCCAGCATATCTCTGCTGAAAGCCGGCGCTTGATCTCCAAGCTTGCTGCTATCTTACGTTTAGCTGACGCCTTAGACGATGATCGTCAGCAGAAAATCAAAAAGATTTCTGTTTCGATTAAGGAATCCAAAGTGGTCATTACCGTCTTCAGCAATGCCAATCTGGCGTATGAGAATTGGGTCTTTAACCAAAAGAGTCACTTCTTCACCGAAGCATATGGATATGAAGCCGTTCTCAAACAAAGAGGTGTAAAAGCGAAATGACAGACAAAATTGATTTTAAAAATCCCAAGTACTATAACAACCGGGAATTAAGCTGGCTGGACTTTAATGAGCGCGTCCTTGAAGAAGCACGTGACAAGAATAATCCATTGCTTGAACGGGTGAAGTTTTTGGGCATTACCCAGAGCAATCTGGACGAATGGGTCATGGTCCGGGTCGCTTCACT
>NZ_JAXGWW010000073.1:0-9057 GCF_040773105.1 Lentilactobacillus sp. | reverse complement strand
TGAATGGTAATTAGCGCCCCAATTCGGCGTTTAGACATGTACTGAATCGCTTTATCCAGTGCTGTAATCATCTTTTGGGCATCTTCATTTTCCTTTTTACCCTTCACAAAAATCGATCCGCGACCAAGGTGCTCCAATCCCCGCCGAATTTCCGGCTGGAAAATAACCACAAGGGCAATAACCCCCCAATTGATGACCTGATCCATGATCCAGGATAACGTCGAAAGCCCGGTGTAGGCGCTGATGATTTTAATGACCAGGATAAACACAATCCCCCGAAGTAACTGGACTGCTTTGGTGTCTCGGACAATCAAAAGCAGGTTATAAATAAGAAACCAAACCGCTAGAATATCGATAAGGCTTGTAAAATTATGTACCGTAAATATTTCTGACCAGTTCATTGCGCTCTCCCTTAATTAGTTTTCAAAAATTATTATATCATTCTCCCCACCTAAACATATAATCATTCTTCATTAACCACCATGTTTAAATAAATCATTAAAAATGTTCTTAAAGAAGAATTATTGATGGTATTTATCCGAAAAAAATAGTTTAATTATAGTGATAGGGGGAATGGTCGTGAGTCGAACAAATAAATGGATTGTCCGGGCGTGTTTTTTAGTCTGGATCACAATTCTATATTCATATTTAAAACAGCCCCCGTTCAACTTCTTGGTGCTGAATACGTTTTTGGCATATATCCCAATTGAGTTGAGCTTTCATATCGATAATTTCAAGCCTAAAAACATCATTATTTTCTGGCTGCTGGTGGTTGTCTGGCTGCTATTTTATCCAAACACCCCCTACCTATTAACGGACTTATTCCACTTGTCGTTACTGAATCCTTATGGCACCAACGGATTGCTCAGGTTGGACGACATTATGTGGCTCAAATTTACCTTGCTGCTAACTTCAACTATTTTTTCAACCTTGCTGGGACTTTGGGGACTCGATACGATTGCAAATGCCATTGCAGCCAGGCTCCACGCAACGAACTTGGTATTTAAACACAGTATTGTCATCGTTTTAACCTTTTTGGCATCCGTCGGCATCTTTATCGGTCGTTTTTTACGAATTCACACGATCTATTTATTTCTCACACCTGAATTATTCATTCGACCGCTGATGAATATGTGGAGTCGACCGGCAATTATCTTCATTATTTTATTGACCGTTGTTCAATTGGTGTTCTACTACACCTTGAAACTCATTCAAAATTCGGGTAACCGACCCCACATTAACCAAAATGATGAATCAAATCAAAAATAAGGGCCTGTGACAAAACCAACGTTTTGCCGCCAGGCCTATTTTTTTATCCAAATTGATCACATCGAATGTTTAATTTGCTACATACAAGTTCCTGAATTCTGCAACGAAATCACTGGGTAATCCGAGTCCATCAGTCAAGTAATGGTCAAATGTCCCAAATTGATTTAATAATACGTCTCGTGCGTGGGTCAAATAATCGGCATCGACCATCAAAGCGGTGTGGAGATTATCCAACTGCTGTTTGGTCATCTGATCCCGAAACTGATCTAACAGGGCTTGATTGGCCTTTGTTCGCAACTGATTGGTCAATAAATAATCCGCCATAATTTGTTGATTGTTGGCTCCGGCAATCTTCAAGATGATTGCGGCCGCAAATCCCGTTCGATCCTTTCCCGCAAAGCAATGGAATAAAACCGGTTGGCGGTCCTGCAACAACCCCAGCAAAAATTCACGATAACCCCGTTGGGCGGATTGGCTCAAGACAATTGATTCGTATGTTTTAAGCATGTTTTGCCGGACCTGATTTCCGCTTGTGATCATCGCCCCCAAGCTGGCACCATTCGCCGTCTTATCAGATAAAATATCCAAATGGATATAATCGGTTCCTGAAATGGTGGTGTCAGGAGCTTGTTGAACTTCATCCGTACTTCGAAAATCATAGATATCCCGAATCCGACAAGCCTCTTTCAAAAAAGAAGACTGAACCTGATTTAATCCGGATATTGCGCCACTTCGGAAGAAAAATCCGGGCTTCAGCGTACCTGTTGGAACCTGAATGCCGCCAATGTCTCTAAAATTGACTAATCCCTTGTCGTTCATTTGAAATCCCCCTATTGGTTTTGATAATCCATGATTAACACTGTTTCCGAGTAATTAATGTATTGTCTGAGGTGCGCTGCCATAGCCCAATCGATATTTCCTTGTTCCAACAGCACTTGGACACCCTCTCGTTCAGCCGCTAAGGCTTTAATCCGCAAGTTCTGATAGTTCATTGCCTGATCTTGAATTTGTTTTTGGGAGTGATCCTTTGCCAGTTCAATTTGATTTCGATAATGGACGATTAGATGATAAACAGATTGACTGTCAAACCGCTGATTATCGATATCATCACGGGCAAAGTACGCCGATAACGCAGAAATTGCCGCCTTCGCTTCTTCACGTTGAATTAATGACAATTCATCAGAAATATCCTCATCGGTCTTTTGGCGAATAATCCAAAGGGCAATCCGGTTACGAAGCTTCACGAAGTTTCGAGCGGTTCCGTGGCCTAACTTGATCTTATGGCCAATTGATCGAATCATTTGATTTTCCAGTCGCTGTAACTTCGCGTTGGCAATCAAAAACGCCTGTCTGGATATTTTTTGGTCGTCAAACAATTGTTGAACGGCAGCCCGTTCGCCACGGAGTGCAACCCGTCGTAAGGCCAGTTCATCTGAAATGATTGAATCCATTTCCTTTTTGTCCTGAAGCTTCAATTCGAGTCGACGAATCAAAAACTGATAATCAAGGATTAAATCAAAGGCTTCTTTTTGATTGCTGGGCCGCCGTTCTTCTTCAATTCGCTGGACGGCTAATTTCATAATGTAGACCCGTGCTTCATCTTCAGAGATGTAATGGGTATCTTCGTCGGTGTCCGATGAATTCGGATTCAAATCATCGGAATCATCCGTCGCGTTTGCCCGGGTAAGCAACGGCGCCTTGTCCTCGGAAATCAGTGGGAGTGTGATGGTTGCAACTACCAGTGAAATGATAATCACGCCAGCGGCCACAAATAACGCTAAAGATCGGGATGGGAACGGACTGCCACCGTCAATGGTCATTGGAATTGACAGCACCCCGGCCATTGTAACGGCTCCACGGACGCCTGAAAGCCCGGCTAAAAGAGCTGCTTTAAACGTCGGCATCTGCTTAGTTTTCAAAGACTTGATTTTTCGTGACCGCAAACTGCTGACGGCTTGGTAAGTATAAATCCAAAAGACCCGAATTGCCAAGAGAATCAGCCAGGCCACAAATGAAATGCCTAAAGCCGCAAAGGTGTTAATCTTGTTATTTTGAATGACGTTGGTGGTTGCCAACGGCAATTCAATTCCCAAAATCAAAAAGACAATCCCGTTTAATGTATAAATAATAATATCCCAGGTTTTCTCACTGACCAGCTTGAGTTCGGGCTGGCTTCGATCCGGAGCAGTCCCGTAAAAGTGAAAAATAATCCCGGCTGCAACCACCGCAATAACCCCCGAAGCATGAAAGAATTCTTCAGTAACCAGATAAACCACAAATGGCGTGGTGACCTGCAAAACCGTACTAAAAATCACGTCGTTAATACCTTGCCGATACAGCCAATTTTCCATCATCAAAATCAGGGCAATGATCAAGATTCCACTCACAAACCCAACGATACTGATGTAAATAAAGTCAATGGCAGCCGATTTGATTGAAAACACCCCGGTGACCGTCGCGGCAACCGCGTATTTAAAGGCAATCAAACCGCTGGCGTCGTTGATCAGACTTTCACCACTGACGATATGCAAGATTCCTTCCGGCAGCTTGGCACGCTTCGAAATTGACTGAACCGCCACCGGATCGGTTGGCGACAAAATTGCCGCCAGGGCAAAACTAACGGAGAACGGCATGGTTGGAATAATGAGATGAAATAAGAAACCACCCAAAATGGTCGTCAAAAAAACCAATACAATTGCATTGGCCAAAATGGGGCCCCGAAGCTTCCACAGTTCCCGCTTTGGAAACCGTCGTCCATCATTAAAAAGCAATGGGGCAATGAATAGCAGCAAAAACCAGTCAGTTTCAAGTGGGATAGTCACGCGCATCACTAACGCGGCACCCAGGCCCAAGACGACCTGAATCAAACTGACTGGAACAGCTGGAATAAAATGATCGACAACGTTGGAAAATACGACCAGCGTCATCAATAAAATAACGGCTTCGAGAATGTGCACTAATTACCAACTCCTAATCTTGCTTGGGGTCTTCACCAATAATTCGAACCTCAGTTTCGAGATGAACTTGAAATTGATCATAAACTGTTTTTTGAACGTGGGCAATCACATTCAAATAATCGGTCGCCGTCGCGTGGTCAACGTTGACAATGAATCCGGCGTGTTTCATCGAAACTTGGGCCCCACCAATTTGAAATCCCTGGAGGCCGGCATCATGAATTAATTTACCTGCAAAATGGCCGGCCGGCCGCTTAAACACACTTCCGCATGAAGGAAGATCAAGTGGCTGCTTGGCCGCCCGTAACGCATTCAAATGGTCCATTTGTTTTTGAATCTTTTCGGCAATGCCAGTCGTTAACGCGAACGTTGCGGAGAGGACAATTTGGTGATGATCCTGAACACTGGAATGACGATAGCCAAAATCAAGTTGTTTGTGGTTCAGATGCAGAATGTGATTATCAGGGGTTAAGACCTCTGCGCCAGTAACAACATTTTCAATGTCGCCGCCATACGCTCCAGCATTCATATATACCGCGCCACCGACACTTCCGGGAATTCCGGCAGCGAACTCCAAGCCGGTAAGTGAATTGGCCTGAGCGGCCTTGGTCACGTCAATCAGGGCCGCCCCGGATTCAGCGACCACCAAATTTTCGTGAGACGTAATTTTTTTGATTTTTGTTAAAATCATCGTTAACCCGCGAATGCCACCATCTTTGACGATTAAATTGCTGGCATTTCCAATCACCGTTATCGGCAGGTGATTCTCATTGGCGTAATCCAAAAGCTGTTGGCATTCCTTGATGCTGCGCGGAAACGCCAGAATGTCAGCCGGCCCGCCGGTTAGGGTATGCGTATATTTGGATAACGGTTCATTCATTAAAATATCGATATCAGGGTAAACGTTTAAAATTGTTTTTGATTGCATCATGATTAAATTCCTCTGTTTCAAAGCATATAAATTAATTTTACCACGAAACACCCGATCCATGGGCGGAGATCACGGAATGCAATCAAGTTGCGTTTTAGAAGCGTTCTTTGTACAATGTGAATACATTGAGGTGAAAGATATGAACTTTGTTGCGATGGATTTTGAAACCGCAAATGCAAAAAGAGCCAGCGCCTGTTCCATTGCACTGGCAATTGTTAGAGATAATCAAGTTGCCCACGAATTTTATTCGCTCATCAACCCGGAAATGGAATTTAGCTGGCGAAACATTAATGTTCACGGGATTCACGAAAAAGATGTGGTTGACGCGCCGACTTTTCCGGAGGTTTGGGATCACATTGCACCGTTATTTACTGCAAACAAATTGGTGATTGCGCATAACGCAGCGTTTGACAACAGTGTCTTAAAGCGGACCCTGGAACGCTACGACGTCAATCCACCCCACTATCTCACACTGGACACACTGCGAACGTCCAAGCGATTTTATCCGACGTTGGAAAATCATAAGCTCAATACACTTTGCGAGAAGCTCCACATTGAATTGGAGCATCATCATAATGCCTTAGACGACAGTGTTGCTTGTGCAAACATCTTGTTAACCGAACAGCAGCAATTTGGTAGTGAGGCTTTACGAGAATTCGTGAAGGCCATTTAACTACTTCAAAAAAGTCACTCATTAAGTTTCTTAGTCAAATTGATGGACTTTTCGTCGAATATAGCTAAAATAATAGGCTCAAACCGGAATTGAATCTGATTCCAGTTTGAGCCTATTTTGCAACTTAATGAACATCTAGTTTCATTTCAATAAGTTCGCGGTCATTTTGAGCCATCACTTTTGTCCGTTGAAAGCCAACTTTTTCGTATACGTGAATGGCCGGTCCGTTGTTTGAGAAGACCGTTAAGAACAGCTGGTCGAGCTGACTAAAGTCTTTGGCCCAGTCAATCGCCAACTCCATTAAATTTGTGCCAATCGAATATCCTTGAAAGCCCGCCAGAACAGCCAGGCCAACTTCGCCCCTGTTTTCGTCGACTTCATCGACAGTCACGATGCCAACCAACTCTGAATCATATTCCGCCACTGCCAGTAAATTTGTCCGCGTGTGGTTAATCATGTCAATCTGTTGTGCTTCCATAGGACCATTTAGATCACTTAAGTCTGAGTCCACTAAAAAAGTATCGGATTCGGTTTGTAAAGCCTTTAATAAGTCCAATACGGCCTGGCCGTCTGCTTTTTCCGCCAAGCGAAATTCGACTTCTTTTGCCAATCGACATCCCTACTTTCTATGATTGATCCGCCAACACTTCTCGAATCATCTTTTCAAATCGTTCACCCTTTGCTTCAAAGGTCAACGTTCGAACGTTATCACCTTTTGAATCATCCCGCCGGAAAATAATCCGCAGATACTGATTTGGTAATTCATCGGCCACAAATTTCGACCACTCAACCACATTGACCCCGTCACCGTTAAAATACTCCTCCAGGCCCAAATCATCAGCGCCGCCTTCTTCCAGCCGATAAACATCCATGTGATACAACGGAATTCGGCCGTCCTGATACTCACGAATAATGGTGAAGGTTGGACTCTTTATTGGGCGATCAATGCCGAGTCCCTTGGCAAGGCCTTTCGTAAAAGTCGTCTTGCCGGCCCCAAGATCGCCATCTAATAAGATCAAATCTCGTGGCTTCAGATATTGGGCCAGCTTTTGTCCAATGGCCATTGTCTGGTCTGCAGATTTAACCGTTACTGTATTGATCAACGAATCATTCCTTCCAATAAGAAAGGATTGCGGACAAATAAAATCATTTGCCACAACCCTCGCCGTTAGTTAATTTAATTATAATGCCTGTGCAGCTGTGATGATCGAAACTTTATAAACATCTTCTTCGTTGCTGCCTCGAGACAAGTCAGAAACAGGTTTGTTTAAGCCTTGCAGAATTGGGCCAATTGCTTCAAAACCACCAAAGCGTTGGGCAATCTTGTAACCAATGTTTCCTGATTGCAATTCTGGGAAGACAAAGACGGTTGCGTGGCCAGCAACTTTCGAACCCGGTGCCTTGCGCTCACCAACTGAAGGAACGAACGCAGCATCAAATTGCATTTCACCATCAATTGCCATGTCGGGTGCCTGTTCTTGGGCTAATTTAGTTGCTTCTTGAACCTTGGTAACCATATCGCCCTTGGCGGATCCCTTGGTTGAGAAGCTTAAAAGGGCCACCTTTGGATCAATATCGAAGGTCTTGGCAACCTTACCACTTTCAACCGCAATTTCAGCTAATGCACTTGCATCCGGGTCCAAGTTAATGGCACAGTCGGCAAACAGGTAACGCTCATCACCCTTTTGCATGATAAAGGCCCCACTAATTAACTTCACACCCGGCTTTGTCTTGATAATCTGAAGTGCGGGACGCACGGTATCGCCGGTTGGATGGTTGGCACCTGATACCATTCCGTTAATTTTATTCATATAGACTAAGGTCGTGCCAAAATAATTTGGATCTTTCAGCCATTCACGTGCTTGTGCTTCATCAGTCTTGCCTTTTCGTCTTTCAACAATTGCAGCAACCATTTCATCAATCTGGTCAGCAGGCTGATTGAGGTAGTCAATAATTTCAACGTCACTTAAATCAATGTCGGCATCCTTGGCAACTTTTTGAACTGTATCGGTTGCGCCAAGAATGACCGGGTTAACCAAACCATCTTTGGCTAATCGGCTTGCGGCACCCAAAATTCGAACGTCGTCGCCTTCAGGGAACACAATGCTGATATTTTTACCACTAATTTTTTGCTTGAGACTTTCAAATAAATCCATGACAAATCCTCCAATTCTAAAAAATCACAACTACGATGTTTGAGAAACCTTTTCAGGCAACTGCCAGTTAATCGGCGTTTCACCCATTGCTTCCAAGGCTTCGTTTGTCTTGGAAAAAGGCTTGGAACCGAAGAATCCCCGATTAGCTGATAAGGGACTCGGGTGAGCGGATTGCAGGACCACATTGGTCGAAGTGTCGATCAACGCAATCTTATCTCTGGCCGCTCGTCCCCACAAGATGAAAACAACCGGCTTTTCACGCGCCGACAGCTTTGAAATCGCAGCGTCGGTTAGTTGTTCCCAACCTTTGCCCTTATGAGAAAAGGCCTGTCCGTTACGGACTGTCAGCACCGAGTTCAACAAAAGAACCCCCTGCTTCGCCCAGCTCCGAAGATCACCGTGTTGAACCGGCGCAATTCCCAGGTCGGACTGAAGCTCCTTATAGATGTTTTGAAGCGATGGTGGGATTCTGACACCTGGCATAACCGAAAAGCTTAACCCTTGGGCTTGGTTTGGTTCGTGATAGGGATCCTGTCCCAAAATCACGACTTTGACCTGACTGAAGGGCGTTAACTGAAACGCCTCAAAAATATGATTCATATCAGGATGGATAAATTGAGTTTTGTATTCTGATATCAAAAATTGGCGTAACTGCTGATAGTAAGTTTTTTCAAATTCGGGCTCTAAAACGTCCCACCAATCATTTTTTATAAACGGTTTCATTCGCAACACCTCACGTTTTATTCTACCATACCCATTTTAAAATAACACCAGAGTAAATAATTTCAGAACGTGTTAAAATGAAAATAATACAAGTAAAGGAAATGCGTTTATGAGTCGAAAATTACAGTTAAACTTAACTGAACTGGATCATACCCGTTCATCAAAAGTGACCGATCAATATCGGGACACCAAGTATTTAATTGTCGGAAAATGGGGACTCATTTCCGATACTTTTTCCATTTATTCAATTACCGGCGAGCTGCTTGTATCCGTTCGACAGCAATCAATGGGCATGACGCCGAAGTTTGATTTGTATTATCTGGACCAGTTTGTTGGGACCTCAGTCATTCC
>NZ_JAXGWW010000072.1:0-9249 GCF_040773105.1 Lentilactobacillus sp. | reverse complement strand
GCTTTTTCAATTTTATATAGCTGGAACGTGTGCCAAAAGGCTGCTTCCTAGGCATAACTACGAATAACTTTCCGAGCTTTCAGCTCAAAAAGTCATTCTAGGTTATGCTACGGAAGCAAACCCGCCTTTTGGCACACTCCCTTTACTACATACTTTATTAGCCTCTCACCAGCAACTCCATCTGCCCCTTCTGCGGTGCAAAGTTAATGCCAACCAGTGGTTCACGCAAAATCTTGCCGTACTCGTCCAATACGTCGGCAGGAAGTGGGGTGTGGGCTTTGAGTGAGGCAACGACATCTCCGGCGTCAAACGCCTCTGAAAGGTCGATAAACAGGTTAACCTTGCTGACCACGTCTCGGAACAGATCAGTTAAAATTGCGTTTGGTTTTCCCTCAACATCTGTAATAACGACCTGGGAAGAATCGAATGATAGATGGTTAAAACGCACCATTTGTAATACGTCAAACAAGTTATTCATTGACTTCAAGTCCCTTCATGATGAATCATTTAATACTTAGTTTAGACGTTTGTATACTTAAAAGGCAAGAAATATATCGTTTGAAAAACAATTCAGGGCAAAAAAGCGGTCGGAGTGAAACATTTAGTTTCGCCCCGACCGCTTTGCTATGAAAGGTTAGTCACCATTCATAATTGAATTTTTAACAATGACATAATCAACTTTGGTAATATCGTTTAGTTTACGGCCACCGGCATATGAAATCGATGACTGAAGGTCCTGTTGCATTTCGTTTAAAGTATCTGAAATGTGGCCACGGTATGGCACCAACATTTGTCGTCCTTCAACGTTGCGGTAGGCACCCTTTTGACGCTCAGAAGCTGAACCCCAGTATTGTTTGTATTTCTTGCCATCAATACTGATTAGGTTACCAGGTGTTTCTTCATGACCTGCCAATAATGAACCGATCATGACCATTGAAGCGCCAAAACGAACGGACTTGGCGATATCGCCGTTAAAGCGAATACCACCGTCAGCGATCATTGGTTTTCTTGCGGCCTTTGAGCAGAGACGAAGGGCAGCTAATTGCCAGCCGCCAGTCCCAAAGCCGGTCTTCAGCTTAGTGATACATGCTTTACCTGGGCCGATTCCAATCTTGGTTGCATCGGCGCCGGCATTTTCAATTTCGCGAACGGCTTCCGGTGTTCCCAAATTCCCAGCAATCAGGAAACTGTCTGGTAATTGTTCCTTGATGTAGTGGATCATCTGGATAACATAATCCGAATGGCCATGTGCAACATCAATTGTGATGTACTCTGGCTTTTGGTCATCAGAAACTAGTTGGTCGATGAATTCGTATTCTTCAGGTTTGATACCAACGCTGATTGAAGCGTAAAGGTTCAGTGAGTGCATCTTCTTGATGAATGGTTCCCGATTCTCAGGTTGGAATCTGTGCATGATGTAGAAATAGTCATTTTGAGCCAGCCAAATGGCCAAGTCTTCATTAATAACGGTTTCCATATTAGCGGGGACCACCGGAATCTTGAATGTCTTGGGACCAAACTTTACGGATGTGTCAGCGTCACTTCGGCTCTTAATGATATTTTTGTTAGGGATGAGTTGAATGTCTTCATAATCAAATACTTCCATGATTTACCTCCGGATGGTGGTGATTACCACACTTTTTCAACGACGTTCGTCTGCTCTCTGTCAGGACCGACTGAGAAAGTTGCGTAAGGGACTCCGACTGCTTTTTGGACGTGGTTCAAATAATTCTGAGCGTTGGTTGGCAACTCATCAAATGTCTTGCATTTGGTAATGTCTTCGTCCCAGCCTGGAAGCTCGTCATAAACTGGCTTGCAGGCATCCAGCTCTTTTAAAGTTGCGGGATAATGGTCAATCTTCTTGCCGTTTAATTCATAGGCAACACAAATTTTTAATGTTTTAATTCCGGTTAAAATGTCTAAACAGTTCAGTGCGAGGTGGGTGTAGCCACTAACCCGAGCCGAGTGGCGAAGAACAACACTGTCGAACCAGCCGATTCGGCGTGGCCGCTTGGTTACAACACCATACTCATGGCCGACTTCGCGGATATGGTCGCCAATTTCGTCATGTAATTCCGTCGGGAAGGGGCCTTCACCAACACGGGAAGTGTAGGCTTTGCAGACACCGATGACGTGGTCGATTCGGTTAGGACCCACGCCGGTTCCAATAGCGGCACCGCCGGCACTTGGGTTCGATGAGGTAACAAACGGGTAAGTCCCGTGGTCGACATCGAGCATGACGCCCTGAGCGCCTTCAAACAAAACGTTTTTGCTGTCATCCAAGGCATTGTTAATGATGTAGGAAGCATCAACAACGTAAGGGCGAATGCGGTCTGCGTATTCATTATATTCATTAAAGATTGGTTCAAATTCGAGTAGTTCTTCACCGTAGATCTTAGTCAACAGTTCGTTCTTGATTGCGAGATTGCTTCGAAGTTTTTCTTCAAAAATATCCTTGTCAATGAGATCAGCAATTCGAATACCAATTCGTTCGTACTTATCCATGTATGCAGGGCCGATTCCTTTATTGGTTGTGCCAATCTTGGAGTCTTTCTTTTGTTCCTGCAAACCGTCAAATAGAATGTGGTAAGGCATAATGACTTGAGCACGATTTGAAATTCTCAAGTTATCGGTACTAATTCCATCCTTTTTCAAATTGTCCATTTCGTTGATCAAGGATTTGGGGTTAACGACAACGCCGTTACCAATGACGCTATACTTCTCCTGGTCGAAAATACCAGATGGAATTAGCTGTAAATGGTAGCTGTTGCCATTAAATACAATGGTGTGGCCGGCATTATCTCCGCCTTGATAGCGGGCGATAATGTCAGCGCTTTGGCCGAAGAAATCAGTAATCTTACCTTTCCCTTCGTCGCCCCATTGACTTCCAACAATCACAATAGATGACATATGAACACCTCTAAATTTTATTGCCAGGAATCTACCCAGCATTTTTAATGATACCAACTTGCAATGTATTAATCAACCAAAACGTTAATAATTTGAATGAGTAAAACGTTTAATATTCGAGTTTGAAACCTAATCCGAACATAATCCATTTATTCTTCTCGTAATATAGTCAAAACGTGAACGATATGGTATTATTATCTTGTCATTATTTAGTAGAAAGGACTCGTTATGATAGATAGATATTCTTTACCAGAAATGAGTAATATTTGGTCACTCCAAAATCAATATGCCGCATGGCTCAAAGTTGAAATTGCCATTGATGAGGCATGGTCCAAGCTGGGCAAGATTCCGGCCGAGGACGTTGAGAAGATTAAGAAGAACGCCAAGTTTGACGTGGATGGGATTGCGGAGATTGAAGCCGTGACGCATCACGACATCGTGGCCTTTACCCGGGATGTTTCCAAGTCACTGGGTCCGGAAAAGAAATGGGTGCACTACGGTGTTACCAGTACCGACGTTGTTGACACTGCTTGGGGAGTTCGAATCAAGCAGGCCAACGAAATTATTCGAAAAGATATCGATCACTTCATTGATGTGATTGCAACACAAGCTAAGAAGTACAAGGATACGGTTATGATTGGCCGGACCCATGGTGTTCAGGCCGAGCCAACAACTTTTGGGTTGAAGCTGGCCCGTTGGTATTCTGAAATGAACCGAAACAAGCGGCGTTTTGAACGGGCTTCAAAAGAATTGGAAGCCGGTCAAATCTCCGGTGCGGTTGGAACCTATGCCAACGTGCCACCATTTGTTGAACAGTACGTCTGCGATTCACTTGGCCTAAGAGCACAGGAGATTACCAGCCAAATTTTGCCGCGTGATCTGCACGCCGACTACATTTCCACCTTGGCACTGATCGCAACGAGTTTGGAAGAATTTGCGACTGAAATCCGTGGATTGCAACGCTCCGAAATTCATGAAGTTGAAGAACATTTTGATGCTGGTCAAAAGGGATCTTCCGCAATGCCTCATAAGAAGAATCCAATTGGTTCGGAAAATATCTGCGGGTTGGCCAGGGTTGTTCGCGGCCATATGGTCACTGCTTATGAAGATGTCGCTTTGTGGCATGAACGCGACATTTCCCATTCATCTGCCGAACGGATCATTATTCCAGATACATTGACATTGTTGGATTACATGCTGCATCGTTTTTCAAATATTGTCGAACGGTTAACTGTCTTCCCAGAACGGATGAAAAGTAACATGGGACTCACTTATGGCTTGATTTACAGTCAACGAGTGATGCTCAAATTAATTGATTCAGGAATGACCCGTGAGCAGGCGTATGACCTTGTTCAACCATTGACCAAGCAGTCGTGGGATAAAGGAATTCAATTCCGAGATTTGGTTGAAGGCAGCAAGCCGATCACGGATGCCTTGAATGAAGAACAGATCAACGATGCATTTGATTATCATTATCACATTCGCCACGTGGACGAGATTTTTGCGCGTGTCGGCCTCGACTAACTTAAGATTTCAAAACTTCAACACAATGAAAGTCCCCTTAAACTACATTTGGCAGTCTGAGGGGACTTTTAATTTGGATTCATTTAGGGCAAAAAGACCAAGCGATTATCGCCGGATTCATGCCATTTTTCGGCAATTTGGCTTAACGGATAGGTGGTCACGGGGACTGAGATTTTACCGTCGGTGATCATTTTTAACAATGCCGGCATGTCATTGGCCAATTCGGGGGCCGTGAAGGAGCCGAAGCCAGTGCCCAGCAAGTGAAAGTCCATGCTTCTAAAGAGGCTGCCCTTTAATGGGGCGCTTTGGCCTGCCATTGAGCCGATCTGGATCCAAGTAAGTGTTTGCTGCGGGTCTTTGCGTTGCGAAATCATGTTGGCAATCATCGTGGCCGCAACGTCTCCCCACAGGTAATCCAAAACCACGTCGACGTCGCCAATCTTTTCCAAATTGGTTTTTAAATCGTCGTCGTTGTCCGTCAATTTGATCGTCGACGAGGCACCGAATCGGCTTAATTTTGCTAATTTTTCGGGATTTCGGCCAACGCCAATCACTTCTGATGCCCCGAAACCAATGCTGATGGGGATCGCCAGCTGACCGGAAGCACCAGTCGCGCCCAATACCAAAACGCGTTTGCCCCGAACCTTATCTTCTCCCAACCGTTCTTTGATTGCCATAAAAGAGGACATTGCCGGATTGGCTGTTGCAGCGACTGTTGCAGGGTCAGCCGCGTTGTCGATTGGAAACAAGGCTCTTCGATTGACAACCGCTTTTTCTGCAAAGGTGCCGTAAACGGGATTGCCGCTATTGAAATAAAAATGTTCACCATCATCGGTCTCCCCAACCGCGTCAACGCCCGGAACGATGGGCAACGTGCTGGTTGCCGAATAGTGAGTGCCGTTTGCGCGGGCACGGGCTAGTTGGCTGACGGCCGCTGCTAAAACGTGAAGTTCGACTTCACCATCGTTAACGGGCGGATCGGGAAACTCGCCATATTCAGGACCTCTTGTAAAATCATTGATAATTGCTGCTTTCATGTGCGTACTCCTTGTAGTGTTTAGTTTAATTAATGGCTTTATCATGGCGGACGATGCACAATTTTGCAACGATTTTGACGTTTGGTTATCAATAAGGTCTGTGGAATAAAAAACGAGTTGGAAAATCAGTTCAGCCACTGACTTTCAACTCGTTTTACTCTCTCTTAAATTTCGCCATGCCTGCCGGTATCTAAAAAGCGCACCGTATCACCCACCACTTCGTAAATGAGCAGCCAACTGCCCTTGATAAATAAGGCGCGTTGGGGTTTGCGGCTTTTAATGACGTGGTCATCGTATTTTTCAGCCACCGGCTTTCCGCTTAAAATTTGGTCTTCAACAACTTTGAATTCAGCTTCAGTGTAGCGATTCGCTCTGATCATATTTTGATAGTGTTTTTTGAATCTGGATTGATACTTTGGCCGGTATTTTGGCATTACGGTTTTCCTTTCGGGTTGGTTTAATTTAATTATATCCTTTTATTGCGATAAAATACGACATGAAAAAAGGCCTGACAGGGGGGTGTCAGACCTTTTCGTTCAATATTCTGAGGGGAATATGAATTATAAGGGTTGCTGTGAAAAGTAGATCAATGGCAGCATTAACTTACTTTTCAATATTATTGGGGGTGAGTAGAAATAAATCACTGTTTATCTCTTGCTCATGTCTATAATATAACGTAAAAATGTAAATAATGTGCGAATAAGGTGTGAAACTTTTGTGAATATTAGTAAAACAAAATGGACTGTGTATCGGACTGCTTATGTAAAGTGATTCTAATGGTAGTGAACGCCCAAAATGCATTTTTCAGCCAACAAAAAAAGCCATGACTAACGCGCCCGGCTTCTTTAAGACCTTAATCTTTTGAGGGGAGATAAGGTTTAATCAAAAGTGAATTTATCATTATGACAATTTGCGAAGTGAAAGTTGTCTGCTTACAACTTTACAGTTACTATGATACTAAATAAATCTGAATAAAGTGTGACCAAATTGTGAAGATTTTGTGAATTTATCGATGCGGTCAAGATTTATGGATAAAAAAATAAGGCACGGGGATGCCTTATTTCCGTTTACCTATATTTATTCTAGGGGAAGAATATGAATACAAAAGTAATAAATTAAAGGGGGATTTAATCTATTGCTCGCACAAAGTGATACATCACTTTATGTTTCACCTAATACTATAGCGAAATAATGTGTTTAAACTTTGAATAATTTGTGAAGATTTTGTGAACTTTTCCGAGTTTGACCACAATTTGTGCGATAAATTTGATTTGTATTACAATTGATACCAACAAATGGTTTTTGAAGGAGGAATCGCAATGAGCTTTATGGCGAAAAGGTATCTTAGGAAGTTTCGCGCTGAGGACTATAAGAAAAGTGTCGCCCATAGTTTTATCAAACCTAATCAAAAGATCAATCTTTTCCGGAAAAATGAAAACGAATACAAAATTGATCCGGTTAAAAAAGGGCAACTCGTGACAATCGATACGGTTGCGGATCCCACCAGTCAAATACTGTACTTCCACGGGGGTGCCTTTACCGTTCCGATGAATGAGGACCAACTGGAGATGATTACCCAAATTGCCCAGGCCGCGAATAGCCGTCTACAGATTGCGGATTTTCCGCTGCTGCCAACGAATTCGGCTGATGATATGTTGGCCTTTTCGCAAGCCGTCTTCGATAAGGTCGTCACCGATGACTTACCACTATTTATCGTGGCCGACTCAGCGGGGGCAAAGCTTGCCCTTCAGCTACTAATGGACAATCCAGGCAAGGTTTTAGGAACCAGTCTGATTTCACCATGGCTGGACATGAAGCTGACCGATCCTGAAATTGCCAAGCGTGCTGAAAATGATATTTTGCTGGATCTGCCAACATTACAGGAAATTGGCGGCTGGTTTACTGATGGGGCATCTGCCGAAAAGTGGCAGGACGTTTTTAATTCGGCCAACTTAAAAAATATTGGTGACGTTCAGATTTTTTATGGAGAAAATGAAATGCTGGTTCCTTCTGATTTGAAGTTGATTGATGCCATGGGCCAAGCGGAGGGCGCCAGTCCACTGCCAACCACCTTTAAGGATGCTTGGCATGATTACACATTGTGGTTCAAATTGTCGGAAACAAAAAAGACCTTTAGACAAATTGCTGAATTCATCAAAGATCGACGTGGTGCTTAAGCTTTGGAAAGGCGTGGGTGTCCGACCATTTCATCATTGCCCCTTGGAAAAGGAGGGCAAAAACTGTCCCGAAGCCAATTGCGTAAAGCTTGCCAGTAAAGACGTAGGAAGCACCGATAATCAAAATTGGCGGGATATAACTGAGCCACTGTGAAATGACGGCACTTCCGTGAATATATTTAAAGCGGATGATGTAAGCCAAATCGTCGTTTGGATGCATAATCAAATTAGACCGAGAATACATTGAAACGGCCATCGCAACACAGTACAGGCCAATGATGTCGAGGATTAGTCGAATGTAGAAATCTTGTTCAGGAACGCCGATTGTGTTAAAAATCCAGGTAAAAAAGGCAACCAGGTAGCTGAACGGTACGGTGAACAGCAGGTTGGAAAAGAACCGCCGCCGGTCAAATGAACCCAAGAGTAACTGGTTGGAAATGGTCACAATAATTCCGTAAAGAAACAGGGTCGTTCCCAGTGGGATGTTGATCCATTTCGAGAGGTTGACGGCAGAACCGGTCCAAACGGCACTTCCCAGGTTTGAAGAAATGGCCAGCGCGTTTCCAGCCGAATTGATGATGATTGAAAGGCCTAAATAATAAAGGCGCTGTTTGAAATCTTTCATTTTAGCCATTATGTACGATAATCTCCTTAAATTCCCAATGAACTTCATTGTATAATAATTAATTCGGTTTGAAAATATCGGCTTATCAAGCGTCGGGTCAAATTGATACTGTTCTTTAGTCAATCGTGTTAATATCTGTTTTAGAGGAGGCGGTCTTGTGGAACGACAATATTCGGAAGTAGAAGCTGAAAAACATTTCGAAAACAATCGTTTATGGTTTAGACGGTTTCAAACAACCCGCTCATATCGAAAGTTAACGAAGCCGGAAAGGGCAGCTGCTGGATACATTACGCAGGCATTTGTCGGATTGGCCTATAAATATCAATTACGTAATCCGAGGCGTTATACTGCAACATCGGTCAAAGAAGTTGTTTTAACGTTGTTCCCAGAGAAGATCGCCGCGACAAACGTTTTTTTTACGTCGGTTATCCCGGTGATGAGAAGATATTTTATTTTCTTGGGTGTTCAACACAAAATTAGTAATGTGGATACGTTGATTAGGGCGCTGGATACGATCAAGGTCCGCCAGCTGTTGGATGGCCATAGAGAAACTAAAAATTGGGATGCGCATAAAAGATTAGGAATGCAGGTCTTGATGGGCTATAAGCCGGATATTGATCCCAAACAGGTAACGACGTTTGAACAGGATTTCAATATGGGCGTCCCGTTAAGATTCTGTTTCGATTTCAGTGTCAACAGACCGCCAAAAAACATTATTTTGTTGACGGAGAAGCTGCGTAAGAAGTTTGAAAATGTGATGTATGAGAAAAACAAGTAGTGCGCGACGAGACCCGGTTAGGGCCCGGAGCATAGACCAGAAAAGCCGTTGGTGAACGATTTTGTTCATCGGCGGCTTTTCTGGTCTATGCAGTAGGGCCCTGGGTCGTCGTCCACAGGACTAGGTGCCGCACTGCGTTTGCGACCGTCGGAGCGTGATTGAGAGGCAGAAGGGAACGCAAAATCAAATAACCGATCT
>NZ_JAXGWW010000071.1:0-9461 GCF_040773105.1 Lentilactobacillus sp. | reverse complement strand
GTTCCGGGGTAATGGTCATCCCAGCAATCACACCGTCAAGTTGGCCAGATTGAACTGACTGAACCGCTGCGTTAAACCCAACCGGCTTAATATTAACCTTAAAGCCTTCTTCTTTGGCAATTGCCTTCATAATGTCGATATCAATACCAACATATTTATTCTGCTTGTTGGCAAATTCAAATGGGGGATATGTCACGTCTGTCCCGATTTGATAAGTTTTTGCTTGGGCCTTACTGCCTGGCAGTCCCAAACAGAACAAAACGGCTACCAGCACGGATAGTAGCCCGAAAGCTGTTAAAACTTTTCGCTTCATGAATAATTCCTCCTAGTATATGTAATAAAACATCACACACAATAATGAGAATATAATACCAGATATTTGGATTCCTGTATAGCAGACACTCATTTGTGCAAACGGTGCCAACTACGGCGTAGCATTGTAGAATGATGAGAAATATTAATTTTAAATTAGATTATCTGTTGACATCAATTTGAACTTTCACCATAATATTCACTAAATACTCAGTTTGATTCGTAAGCTGAGACAAGTTGTTTGTCTGGAGGAAATCATTTGAAATTTGAAGAGTCTAATATTTTACAGCACTTACCCAAGCAATTTTTTGCGAGCCTTGTCAAAAAGGTCAATGCCAAGATTGCAACTGGCGCGGACGTGATCAACTTGGGGCAGGGAAATCCTGATCAACCGACGCCTGAATTTATCGTGGAGGCCATGCAAAAGCAAACTGCTGATCCGCAGAACCACAAGTATGCTCAGTTCAGAGGCGACCCTGAGCTTAAAAAGGCGGCTGCGGCCTTTTATCAACGGGAATATGGGGTTTCATTGGATCCCGAAACAGAGATCGCAATTCTTGGCGGGTCCAAAATCGGGTTGGTTGAGTTGCCGTTTGCAATTTTAAACCCCGGCGACATGATGTTGCTGCCAGATCCCGGCTATCCTGATTATTTATCAGGAGTGGCACTGGCTCAAGTCAAACTTGAATTAATGCGATTAACAGAAGCCAATCACTTCTTACCGGATTACGACACATTGGACAAGCAGGTTGTGAGGGACGCAAAACTCATGTATTTGAACTATCCCAACAACCCAACTGGCACCGTGGCCACTCCGGCGTTTTACCAAAAAACCGTTGATTTCGCAAAAACCAATGGGATTGGTGTTGTTCAAGACTTCGCTTATGGTGCCATTGGATTTGACGGCCACAAGCCGGTCAGTTTCCTGCAAACTCCAGGGGCCAAAGATGTCGGCATTGAAATGGATACGTTCTCAAAATCATTTAACATGGCCGGGTGGCGAATTGGGTTTGCTGCGGGGAATGCCGATATGATTGAAGCGATTAATCTGATTCAAGACCATTTATTTGTCAGTGTCTTTCCAGCGATTCAAAAGGCGGCTATTACAGCGCTAAATAGCGACCAGCAGTCGGTTCACGACTTGGTGGCACTATACGAGAAACGGCGGAATCAGTTCTTCAAGGCAGCACGGGCCATTGGTTGGAAACCATACCCCTCTGGCGGTTCCTTTTACGCGTGGATGCCGGTTCCTAAAGGTTACACTAGTGAAGCGTTTGCTGATTTGCTCCTAGACAAAGCTGCGGTTGCCGTTGCACCTGGTAACGGGTTTGGTGATGGCGGTGAGGGGTTCATCCGGGTCGGATTGTTGATTGACGAGCCTCGATTTACAGAGGCCTGTCAGCGGATTGCCAAACTGCACTTGTTTGATTAAGCTGTGTCAGCTTATTGCGGTCCACTTCAGCTAAATAATATATAATTATGAGAAAAAACGAGATCGGAACAAAAGTTGGTACTTTTGCTTCGATCTCGTTTTTAGCCAGAATATTGCTAAGCTGAATTGTGCACTAACGTAGTAGGTATTTGTTGCCCACACTTATTTACCAGTAACCTAAGATTTTGGCGAGCTTAGCCCGATTCAGATCCCGTTCAGAAATCGCAGCCATTTCAGTCCCGTCCAATCCGGTAGCTGATTTAGCGACTGGCTTTTTCCAAATATACTTGGCAATCACGTTTCCCATACTGTTTGGTGCGTACATCAGATCTTCTTGGTAACCGGTGTGGTCGAGTCCAAGCGTGTGGCCGAGTTCGTGGGCAATGACGCCATCCCAGTATTGATCGGTTGTAAATTTGGCTGCCAGTTCCGGCTTCATATAAGCTCCCGGATATTGAGCGTCACGGTAGTGGGCTTTATCAATATAAATCGCTTTTCCGTCATACAAGCCGTCCCAACCTTCCTTAACGCCATTTCCAAAGGAGATTGTCAACGTGTGATTGGTCTTGGTTCCCAGTGTAAAGACGGTTGTATCAAGGGCTGTATTCCACTTGGCCATGGCAGCTTGGACGTGCTGACTTAATTCACTGTCCGGAACGTAGATGCTGGCTTGATTATCTTGAAACATGGATGCTGGGGAGAAGTGAAAAACGTTGTAGGCTAAATCAAAGGCGGCTTCGTGGGTCTCATAATTAATCGGTTTTAAATCTCTGATTGATTCAACCGGCTTCATGTCGGGGGCTTGGTCAATTAGTTTAACGATTGCCTTTTCCGACATTGGAACTTGGACTTTGGTTAAGTAGCCATGCCAAATATAGCCTTTGATTTTACTGGATTTGTTGGTGACGTAGTAATAAATGGCCTGTTTGCCATTGGGCTTCTTAACGGTCAGTCGTTTTGACGCATCAAAAACGAGCTTACCGTAGTTTCTTAGGTTATAGCGCTTTTGCGTTAGCTGGGCGTCACCATAAAGATAGCCTTTAGAAGCCTGGTAGGTCGTTTTTGAAATGGAACTGACGCTCACAACTTTTACGGCTGACGTTTTTGCGTCAACTGAATTTGCCTGGTTAATTGCAATCGCGCCGGCTGTGAACATCCCAGCCGCCAGCAGTAGCACGCGTTCTTTAAGCTGTTTCATACGAACTTCTCCCCTCGAAATCTGCAACTATTTCCATTAATATACCATATTCACTCAATAATTTACTACTTATAAGCACTGGGAGAAATTAGTAGTTATGACCATGGATTTTATCGTTGGTAATTTCCGGTATCGGTTCGACTAAATGTGACGTATCGCGATATTCGATACTGAGGTTGCTGATACTTTTAAGGTCGGCTAAAACCTGTTGATATTTTTGTTTGTCATGGACGAGCGCCAGCAGTTCGTGGGAACGAACTAATTTGGTTCGAAGTTTTCTACTATAAATAAAGAAATAATAGCGGTCGAAGAAATGATTATCCACGATCACCAGCCAGTATTGATAGTGGGGTAGGCGCTTAAAATATTGATGATACTTTTCGATTAGTTCACGTGATTCTGCAATCATTGTAAAAACCTCCTGACATCGTTAAGCTTGATGACCACCAACCAGGTTGGCCCGTTCAATAGCGGTTCCGCCCTTGGTTTTGGATGAAGCTCTGACTAATGCTTTGTAGCCATATTTTTTTCGAATAATATCAATGGTATGTTCAAGCTTTTCCCGGTCCAAAGTGGTGTCCGGGTCTTCGAATAAGCTGAATCGGGTAGCACGCTTTTCTGAAATTCGGTTGCAGCGAACACCGACGTTTCGAACGGCACTGCCATCCCATTTGGTTTCTAATAAATACTGAACGGCATTGTTGATACTTTTCGTTGAATCGGTGGGCTCAACGTGCATTTGGGCTGAAAAATGGCTGCGCCCCTGCTTGTCTGTGTCGGCCATGCCGATAAAAATGCTGACGACTTCAGCAACGACGTGATTTTTTCGCAAGCGGGTGGCAACTTGGTCGGCAATTTCGCCCAGGACTGTTTTGAGATCGATTAACTCCGTGTAGTCGCGCATTAGTACTTGGGAGTTGCCGTAGCCTTTATTGTCGGAACGCGGCAGGTACTTTTTTTCCAAATCGGAGTAGTCAATTCCCCAAGCGTGGTAGTAGAGTTGTTCGCCCATGACGCCAAATTTTTTCTTGAGTTTGTTGACGTCGGCATGAGCTAATTCTTCAATTGAGTAGATGCCTAACCCGTTAAGTTTGGCAGCAGTGTGACTGCCGATGCCCCACATGTCCGGAAGGCTTTTTATCTGCCAAATAGTGGTTGGAACGTCATCATAGTCCCATTCGGCGAGCCACGGGGCCTTTTTCTTGGCGGCGTTATCCAGCGCGAGTTTGGCAAGCAGTGGATTTTGGCCGATACCGATGGTCGTGATGATTCCGGTTTCTTTAAAAACTTTATCCTGGATCATTTTGGCAATTTGAACATTAGACCCAAACAACTTGTGACTGTGGCTAACATCAATAAAGCTTTCATCGATTGAATAGGGAAACCAATGATTGTCATCGGTAAATTGCCGGTAAATCTGGTTGATTTTATAGTTAAGTGCAACATAATCGGCCATGTGGGGTTCGACCATTTCAAGATCCATATCGTCATTGATCTCAAACCGCCGAGTGCCGAGCTTAACGCCATAAACTTGTTTGGAAAAGGGGCTGGCAGCAAGAATAAGGCCGCCGGAGGATTCCTCGCGGCTCATTACGGCAATTTTGGCGGAAAGGGGATGCTCGCCGCGCTTAATGGCTTCGGTGGAAGCGTAAAAGGATTTGCAGTCAATGCACATGACGTCGTGGACGGGAAGAAGTTGTTTGTTATCAAGAGGTGTTTTCATGAGGGATCACCTGCGGGTATTTATTGGTGTATCTATATGATACGAACGTTTGTTCGACAAGTCAAGAAAAAAAGAGAGAGTGTGAGTCAAACCGTTTAGCTTCGGAGCATTAATATGATAATGGGTTTTGACGCTGGGTTTGCGTCGAAAGCCATTATCGGATTAAGCGGACGAAGCTGGTTTGAGGAGCACGTTTAGAGAGAGTGCGTGCCGAACCGGGAACTTCGGAGCATTAGTGTAACAAACGGCTTTGACGCTGGGTTTGCGTCGAAACTCATTATTGGACTAAGCGGAGGGATCTGGTTCGCGCAGCACGTTTAGCCTAGCCAACAGATCACAAAAAATACCACTTCCAAAGTTTTCCGCCTTCAGAAGTGGCATTTCAAATTTCATTTCATTTTTATCAATTATCGTTCAATTTCAATTTATCAGTTGTTCCGAAAATAATGAGTAAAATTTTCGTTGTCGTCATTTTAGTGGTTGGATTAATCACCTGCAACTTTCAAGAATACTGCGCCCAATCCCTTATCAAAGGTTGCCTTCCACTCACCGTTCTTAAGTGATTCAGGTAGTAGGAATGTCCCGCTTGAAACCCGTTGGCCGGCTTGTAGTGGCATGCCTTGTGACTCGAGCTTTTCGACTAGCCAGTGAAGTGATTTTAGTGGGTTGCCTAGGACTTCAGATGAAGCGCCGTCCTTTAGCTTTTTACCATCATGGAATAGCTCACACTTAACGTTTGCGAGATCGTCAACGTTATCAAATAGTAGGTTGGTATCTTTTTCATCGCCGTAGACAACGTAGCCGCCAACCGCAGCGTCTGACATAACCATGTATTTGGATAGGCTTGGGAACCAGTCGCTAAATCGTGAATCGGGAACTTCAACGGCTGGTGCAACCTTGGTCTTACGCATGAGATCTTCTAGCGAATCCTTGCTGCTAAGGTCTTCTTTTGCAGTAAATAGCATTTCCACTTCGGCAAGGGGTTCCATGAGTTCACCACGGTGGAGGGTAACTGGTGATTGTAGGAAATGACTTTTAACTTGGGCACCGTATAGTGGTGAGTCGGAGTCAAACATGTCTTGGGTTTGCCTGCTGGTAAGTGAGACTTTATAGCCGCCAACATCTTCTTTCTTGAGCTCGGTTAGCCGTCGTTGAACGCGGTAAGCGGCCTGTTCATCATTAACGACGCCGTCAAAGTCGGCTTCCTTTAGTGGCTTGTGAGTTTCGTAGGCGTTAAATAGTTTGTTTGCTAAATCATTTTCCTGAGTTGATAGTTCCATTGTTGCTTGTTGTTCATCCATAAGCGATACCTCCGTATAGTTTAATTAATCGGGTTCTCACTTGTATGTAAAGTGAGGACCAATCCGTGACGTGAAATATGTGATTGATTGAATCAATATGTGTTGTAGCGTAGTTGGCACTATGTCGGTTGAAATTATGTGTTAGCTTTTGCAAAATCTGAATCTGACCAGGATTTTCATTGGAGCCTTTAATCACCGATTCCATATGTCCTCACCACCTTAAAATATTTTTAAATTCAAATGAAAAAGGCGTCCCAATAACCTCCCATAATGGGAGTGTTAAAAGGACGCCTAATGCGCGGTACCACCTTAATTCGTAATCCTATTGCTAGAATTACCTCACACGTACAGCTTTCGCGATACGCTGACACAATAATGGGTGCACCCAATGTGATCTACTAAAACTTTGATCGCATAGCTCGGAGATGATAATCATCTAAGATTGCAAATTGCTTCACACCAACCAGCAACTCTCTTATTGCAAATGGAAAATGACGATTCTCTTCATCGCTTTTTAATTTGAATTTAATGATTGTCATTAATTTACACCCTGCTATTTTGAATGTCAACCCGAAATTTAAAAAAATTATTCTTTTTAGGGGTTCTCGCGAATGACTCGGGCAGGACTGCCGGCAATAATCAAGTTATCGCCGAACGATTTGGTGACCGTTGAATTAGCGCCAACAATGACATTATTGCCCAAGGTGACCCCTGGGAGAATGACTGAGCCGCCACCAACCCAGACATCGTTGCCCAAAGTAACCGGTTTTCCCATTCCCACAAAATTTGCCCGCTGCTTGGGGTCCAGGGGATGATAGGCTGAATAAATTTGAACGTGGGGTGCCAACATACAGTGATCACCGATTGTGACCGGCGCAATATCCAAGATGACATTATCGTAGTTACAGATAAAGTTGTCACCAACGTGAATGTTGTAACCAAAGTCACAGCGAAAATTGGGTTGGACCCAGGGATCTTTTCCAACCGATCCGAATAACTTTTTGATCAAACTTTCCTTTTCCTGACCAGCGGTATCATCTAATTCATTCATCATCTTACAAAGTCTGCGTGCCTTGGTTTCATCAGCAGTTAGTTCAGGATCCATCACCAAGTAGGGGTCGCCGGCTAAGAATTTTTCTTTTTCAGTTGCCATGTCATTGTCCACCTTTATTATTAATTAATTGATATTATAGCATTATTTATAAGTATAAATTAGGCAGAATTATAATTTATTCGGATAAATATAAATCCAAATTGCTGTTCAGGGAAATATTTAGTATGATAGTTGCAAGTTAGCGGATTTACAGACTTCAAGAATCTGAAAGGGTGGACACAATGAAAGCAGTTATCACGGTTATTGGACATGATCAAGTTGGAATTGTTGCAAAGGTTTCACAACGATTGGCAACACTGAAGGTTAACATTACGGATATTTCTCAAACATTAATGCACGGAGATTTTACCATGATGTTGATGGGTGAGTGGGATGATCACGAAGTCAGTTTTGATCAAGTCAAGACCAGTTTGGCCGATCTCGCATCAGAAACCGGCTTATCAATTAATATTCAACGTCAGGAATTATTTGACGCCATTCAGAAGCTTTAGGAGGCCATGAGATGGAAACCAAACAAATCTTAGAGACCATTCAAATGATTTCTGAAGAAAAGCTGGATATTCGCACAATCACAATGGGCATTTCATTGTTTGACTGTATCGATAGTGACGGTCAAAAGGCGCGGCAAAAAATTTATGATAAATTGACGACCAGTGCCAAGGATTTGGTGAAAGTTGCTGACCAAATCGAGTCGGAATACGGCATTCCGATTGTCAACAAACGCATTTCGGTGACGCCAATTTCAATGATTGCCGCAGCCTGTCACGATGATAATTATGTCGCTTACGCCCACACAATGGAAAAAGCGGCCGAAGTATTGGGCGTCGACCTGATCGGTGGCTTTTCTGCATTAGTTCAAAAGGGCTATCAAACCGGCGACCGTAAGTTAATTGAGTCGATTCCCCAGGCGTTAAGCGAGACCAAACGCGTCTGTGGTTCGGTCAACGTTGGCTCAACCAGAGCCGGAATCAATATGGATGCGGTTAAGCAGATGGGCCGGGTCGTCAAAGACCTCTCTGAAATTGATCCAGTCAGCTGCATGAGTCTGGTGGTATTTGCCAATGCGGTTGAAGATAATCCGTTTATGGCCGGCGCGTTTCACGGTGTTGGGGAAGCTGATAAGGTCATTAACGTTGGAATTAGTGGCCCCGGTGTTGTCAAACGAGCACTGGAACAGGTTCGCGGTCAATCAATTGATGTTGTTTCGGAGACCATCAAAAAAACCGCCTTTAAGGTGACCCGGATGGGACAATTTGTTGGCAATGTTGCCGCTAAAGCGCTTAATGTGCCGTTTGGAATAGTTGATTTATCATTGGCGCCAACGCCGAGTCAGGGCGATTCGGTCGCTGAGATCTTGGAAGAAATTGGCTTGGAAAGCGTCGGTGCACCAGGAACAACGGCTGCTCTGGCATTACTGAATGATGCCGTCAAAAAGGGTGGCGTTATGGCATGCGAACATGTGGGCGGCCTGTCTGGTGCGTTTATTCCGGTCTCAGAAGACAGCGGCATGATTAAGGCGGTCGAACATGGTAATTTGAACTTGGAAAAACTTGAAGCGATGACGGCAGTATGTTCAGTTGGGCTGGATATGGTGGCTGTGCCAGGAGATACGTCAGCGGAATCGATCAGCGGAATGATTGCTGACGAAGCGGCAATTGGTGTTATCAATAACAAAACCACGGCGGTCCGGGTGATCCCGGCAACCGGCAAAAAAGTTGGGGAGCAAATTGATTTCGGCGGCATCTTCGGCTACGCGCCGGTAATGCCAATTAATCAAAGCAGCCCAGCTAAATTGGTAAATAGGGGAGGAAGAATCCCGGCACCGATTCATTCGTTTAAAAATTAAAGAGTGCGAAGCGAACCGGGTAACTTCCGAGCATTAATTTGATAACTAGCTTTGACGCGGGGCTTGCGTCGAAGTTAGTTATCGGATTAAGCGGAGGAAGTTGGTTCGCGTAGCACATTTCGACTAGGTGAAAGAAAAGATAAGAAGATCATCGTTATCAAACCAGAGTGTGACGAGACCCGGGTCAGGGTCGTCGGAACACGTTTTGACTAGGTGAAAGAAAAAATGAAACGGACATCGTCATCAAGCAAGAGTGCGAAGCGAACCGGGTAACTACTAGGCATTTCGTGGCCGTCGAAGTTAGTTATCGGATTAAGCGGACGAGTCTGGGTCGTCGGAGCACATTTTATCCAAGTAACAGTAGAGCACCAAACTAATCAATATCTAAAATTGAGTTCCACCAGAGTGTGACGAGACCCGAGTCAGGGTTGTCACCAGCAGTTCACATCAAAATAATATAAAATAGCTGCCAACGATGATTCATGCGCTTCGTTCATCATTGGCAGCTATTTAATATTGTAAAAAATGGTTCATT
>NZ_JAXGWW010000070.1:0-9474 GCF_040773105.1 Lentilactobacillus sp. | reverse complement strand
GTCGAAATTGTCCCGCATCACTGGGTTAGAGCCAGTGAGGACGAAATTCCGATGTATAAGGAACGGGCGGAAAGTAAGTCGAGGTTAAAGAAATAGAGAGTGTGACTCAAACCGTTTAGACTCCGAGCATTAATGTGATAACCAGCCAAGGCGCTGCTTTTGCGCCTTGGCTGGTTATCGGATTAAGCGGAGGAGTCTGGTTTGAGGAACACGTTTCTACTAGGTAAAAAGGAAACACAAAACTACGACTCAAACTAAACAGAATGTGATTTAAATAAGCACAAGAAAAACCTGGCAATGATGAACGCAGTTTGTTCATCGTAGTCAGGTTTTTCTTGCCTTAAAGTCCACTTCAAGGTTTATGATGAGTGGGTGAGGTGGTCATATGAAAATTAATGAAGTTTCTAAAAAATATAACGTTGCGTCAGACACGTTGCGATACTGGGAACGAGTCGGGGCAATTCCGGCCGTTACAAGGGATGCTGCCGGTTATCGAAACTATGATCAAGAAGATTTGAACTGGGTCTCATTTGCGATATGCATGAGGGATGCTGGCGTCAGTGTTGAATACCTGATCGACTACGTTTCACTATTCCAGCAGGGGAAACAAACGGTTCAAGCAAGAAAAGAATTGCTTAACGAACAGCTTGAATCTGTGAGTGAACGATTAGCCAAAATGCAGGAATCTTATGATAAGCTGAAATATAAAGTAGACCATTATGAGCACATCGATAAGGATTACGATGGCAAAATGGGGAAACATTAAAACGCACCGAGTGAGACAAAAGGCGTTTTAATCCCAGAATTTAAGCCCGTCAATCGATTATTTCTGGTTTTAGAATAATTGATTGGCGGGCTTAAATGGCCGGGATCAGCCGATCGCCAAGTAGGCTAGGCAGGCTTTCAGCCGGCCGTCGTCTCACGTTTCAGCTAGATAGTATAAACTTACCAAACAAAAGACTGAGTCAAAAATTAATACTTTTATCCCAGCCTCAGTGCGTTTTTAAATTTAATATCTGGTATCAAACTATCCACCATAACCGTTTGAAACAACCGTCCAGTCTCCGGTTGTCGCGTCCATTTGCTCCAAGGCCCCACTTGAGGTCACTCTAAAGCTGGCAACTTGTGGATTGGTATTGGTGTCGACGCCGCTCTTTTTAAATGCGGCAGCATTGTGGTTTTCCAAAACGCTGACATATAGCTGACCGTTTCGCATTTGCGGCATGTAGGTGAAGTCCGTGGACGCCACGTTCATATTTGGATATTTCGCTTTGACGTACGGCCAGATCCAGTTCACAACCTGCGCGTCAGTCAAATGATTATCATTGCTGGCTGACTGGGATGTTGAGCTGCTGGTCGTTGAGCCGGACTGCGAAGTAGTGGACGACTCAGAACCAGCCGTTGTGGCGCTGGTTGCTGATTTGGTCATACTGAGTGTCCCAGACGTTAATCCGGAGACGTTGATTTGATTATCGCTGACAACGTTGATCGTGTAGACAACCGGCGTTTGATCAGCTTGATAAGATTTAATGACATAACCATCTTGACCAGTCGACTTATAAGTGACCTGGCTGGTCTTGTTGCTGGTTTCGGAGTTATACAGGCGATGATTGCTGTCATATTCATTGATGAAGCTGCTGGTTGCACTGCTGGTGATGTTTAAAAACTGCTTTGTGTATGGCAGCTTTTGTGCGTCACTTCCAGAGTTGTTAGCGAAATCAGTTGCCCAGGTGCCTTGAACGGCTTGCGGTGCACCGGTTTGCCAACTTTCAGAACTCGTTGCGTCAGCTAAAATAAAAGTGCTGTTGACCTTATGATAGGCGGCATTGACGGTGTACGCCTGGTGGCTGCCATTAATCCAGTTGAAAGTCAGATGATATTTTTTGTTTTGATTGCTGACCATGGAAAAGTCGTAAACATTCTTTTGGTCAGTTGACTTCAACGATTTAATTTGACTGTTATCAATGGTCCCGTCTTGTTTGGAAGACAACTTCCAGTACCATTGACCTTTAGATTTATAAAATTGGGAATAAACTGGGTCTGCATTGGTTGTTTGCGAATCTTCCGGTACCTTGGCAGTTGCCGGTGACAGCAACCCATTTAATTTGGACGCACTTGGATTAGCTGCGCTTGAATCCTGCATGTCGGCTTTTTTGTTACCGCAGCCGGCAAGCAAAAGAACGCCTGCCAATCCGACGCCGATGAAAGGTAAAATTTTCTTCATGATGTGTACCCCCTGACGCCTTTATTATACCAGAGTGAACGGGGAGGGAATGGTCATACTTTCTTCAAATTTGTGTGGTTGTCAGGGAATATCACGATTTGGTTTGGGTAAAAAAGCACCAGTCCACTTAAGTATCGATTAAAAGCCAAACGAAAAGCCGTGGGCATGCCGCTCACGGCTTTTCAGTCAGAAAAATAAGTTGGTTTTAAAGATCTTCGCTCACATTATTAAAATATTCCACTGAGTAACGCCCATCATCAAAGTTGACTTTAGTGACGCTGCCATTCTTCGTTGAGACGTTCACGGGAATGTCGCTCCAGCGGTCCACAACGTTTCGAATTAACGTGCCGTGCGTTGCCAAGAGAATTTTGTCGCCATCAGAAGCGTCTTCGACCACTTTATCAATTGCTGGTTTAAGCCGTTTCCAGAACGTTTCACCGCTTTCGGCATCTTTGTACGGGTCGGCAGCCGCAATCATGTCCTCGGCCTTGCTAATGCCAAATTCGGCAATTAAACCATGAAATGAGTTGATTCCAATCGGACCGCCAATTGTATGCCAGGTTTTGACGTCGTCTTCACCTTCATAGTAGCCAAAATTAAGTTCGCGAAAGCCGGCCACTGGAATCGGTGCCGTCAAGTCGGAAGGATTCTCCTGTAAAATCAAACGCCCCGTTTTGATTGCCCGCGAAGTATCGCTGCTGTAGGCGGCATCAAATTTGATTTGGCTGAGTCGTTTGCCGGCAGAAACGGCGTCGGCAATTCCCTTGTCGGTTAGTGGGGAATCGATGACCCCTTGGATACGGTGGTATTTATTTAAGTATGTTTGTCCGTGTCTAACAAAATATAGTGAGATCGTCATGACGTGTCCTCCTAAGTATACAATTATTTAAAACAGCTCAATTATACCATATGATACTAGCGATTTAACTTGTATACCAATTTAATTGATATATCTCGGATCGTTAACTTTACCCATTATTCGATAATGTTTTTTGAATTGGTACCGTTTTTATGATAAACTGTTAAGTCAAGTTATAGGGGGTAAAGTATGGCAGACAATATCAAAACACAAGAGCAACATCACTTGGACCACGTTATTGACGAAATCCATGTATCACAAAAAGACCTTGAGAAAAAAATCAAGGCAACTAAGCGTGATGTTAAGGATATCAATCGTAATTTCAATAATGATGTGCGGCTCAAAACCGAGACGTATAGCGGAATGATGGAAACTGCCATGTCGATTCGACAGCAGCAACAAATGCTTTCCGAACGGGAAAATCGGCAAGAACACGCTGCCAGAGAATTGGGGACGCTCAACAAGCTTGAGAAGAACCCTTATTTTGCACGGATTGATTTCCGTGAGGGCGACGAGAAGCGTGACGAAACCATTTATATTGGAATGGCGTCATTTACCGACCAGCCGGATCATTATTTAATTTATGATTGGCGGGCCCCTATCTCAAGTATTTACTATAACGGCGGGATTGGCGACGTGACCTATCAGACCCCGGACGGTGAACAGACGGTTGATGTCAAATTAAAGCGTCAGTTCCAGATTGAAAACTCAAAAATTAAAACCGTCTTTGACACTGAAGAAGTGGTCGGCGATCAAATGCTTCTGGATGCGTTGAGCAACCGTTCAGATACCAAAATGAAGAGTATCGTTACCACGATTCAAAAAGAACAGAACCAAATTATTCGAGACACAGATTCTGAATTGCTGTTTGTTCAAGGGTCAGCCGGTTCTGGGAAAACCGCTGCGGTGCTTCAACGAGTGGCATTTCTGCTGTATCAGTATCGCGGTAACTTGCACTCAGGACAGATTATTTTATTTTCGCCGAACCAGTTATTTAACGACTATATCAACCAAGTGCTGCCGGAACTTGGCGAACAGAACATGGTGCAGATGACCTTTTATCAATACAGTTCCCATCGGCTGCCAAGTATCCAAGTGGAAACTTTGTCGCAGCGCTTTACCGAGCAGCTTGACAAGCACGCGCAAAAGCTGAACGATCTCAAGGGTAGCTTGACTTATTTCAAAGCTGTCAGTGCTTACGCCAACCATTTGAACAAAGAAGACATGCGCTTTCGAAATCTGATGTTTAACGGTGAAGTGTTGATTCCAAAGGAAAAGATTAGCGATATTTACTACGGGTTTAATGAAAACTACAATTTGCGCAATCGTTTGGAATCCACTAAAGAAGAGTTAATGAAGATTTTGAACCGGAAAATCCACGTTGAAATGAAGAAAAAGTGGGTTGAAGAGGCTGTTCAAAATCTCTCCAGAGAAGAAATCCAACAGTTCCACGCTGAAGGCGAAGAAGAAATCTTAAATTCAGATAAGGAGTTTAAGTTCTTAGCCCGGCAGATCGTGGTCAAATCATTTAGAAAAGTTCAACGGCAGATTGCCCGCAATCACTGGTTGAGTATCAATAACCAGTTTGTCCACATGTTGCGCAGTATGCCGCAAATCGTTCATCTAAGTGATTTTGGGATTACCAGTGAAGACTGGCAGGAAGATATCAAGGCAACCATTGGCCGGCTCAAGCAGGGCAGAATATCTCTGGCCGACGCCTCCTCGTACATCTACTTGTATGACTTGATGACCGGAAAGCGCGGTGACAAAGATATCCGTTACCTGTTCATTGATGAAGTTCAGGACTATTCAGCCTTCCAGCTGGCATTTTTGAAATTCAGCTTTCCGCGGGCTAAATTTACGCTGCTTGGCGATTTGAATCAGGCAATCTTTACCCACGAAAACAGTAAGAAATTGTTGGGCGAACTTGGCAGCATGTTCCCTGAAGATAAGACGCGGGTCGTTCAGTTAACCAAGTCATATCGGTCGACCGAGCAGATCACCAACTTTACCAGGCACTTGCTGACAAACGGCGAGGATATTATTCCATTTAATCGTCAGGGTGATTTGCCGCACATCTACGTTAAAGCGGGCGTCGACGCTGCAGTTGAACAGGTTAAAGTCCAAACGGAACTTAATTTGGCCGATCACGAGACCACTGCGATTATTGGCAAGACGCTCAAAGAATGTAAAGAGTTGAGCGAAAAGCTATCTGAAGTCGGGGTTCAATCAACCTTGATTCGAACTGAAAATCAGCGGCTGGTAAAAGGGATTATTATTGTGCCGTCATACCTTGCCAAGGGGCTTGAGTTTGATAGCGTGATTATGTGGGACGCATCTCAGGCCTGCTACCCAGATGAAAGTGACCGCCAACTGGTTTACACAATCTGTACCAGGGCGATGCATCGCTTGACGGTTGTTGCGACTGAAACGCTGTCGCCAATCTTTGATACGGTTCCAACTGAAGAATATGAGCTCAATTAAGTAATCGATTAATCGGATCGTCATGACCCGATTTTTTTGTACCCTACGACAATCTAACAATGTTTTGTGGGTTGATGTTATAATTGTTGGGTTAAGTAAAAGAACAGTCGGAGAAAAACAAATATGGATGATTTAATAAACTATTATTCGTTCACCAAAGATGAGTGGAAACATTTTAATAACGACAGTGAGGTCGACTTGCCGTTGACTTCTAATGAATTGCGGCACATCAAGGCCTTTAACGACCGCATCTCACTTCAAGATGTTGCTGATATTTATAAGCCGTTGGTGCATATGATTCGCCTTCAAAAAAACAATTTTGACCAGTGGCAGACCACCAAGGCCAGGTTCTTGCGAAAGACCGTGAGAACGGTGCCGTTTATTATCGGGATTTCCGGGAGTGTGGCGGTTGGCAAATCAACCACTGCCCGGGTGCTGGAAGAATTATTATCAAATTATTTTACCGGCGAGACCGTTAAACTGATTACCACCGACGGTTTTTTGTACGCCAATGCAGAATTGAAGAAACGCGGGATATACGACAAGAAGGGCTTTCCTGAAAGCTATGATATGCGGAAGCTGATTGCCTTTTTAAATGAAGTTAAGTCTGGTGTGCCGGTCACCAAATCGCCAGTTTACTCTCATCAAAGTTACGATATCATTCCCAACCGATTTGAAATTGTTGACCGGCCAGACGTTTTGATTGTTGAAGGAATTAACACGTTGCAGCTGCCAAGTAACGAACAGATTTACATCAGTGACTTTACCGACTTTTCGATTTATATGGATGCCGACACTCATTTGATTGAAAAGTGGTATCTGGAACGTTTCGGGCGTTTGATGGATACGGCGTTTCAGGATCCTGATAACTATTATTACGATTACGCACAGGGTGATCGAGATGACGCATTTAACATGGCTCGCAATGTTTGGGACACCATTGACTTACCCAACCTGCGGGCAAATATCCTGCCAACTCGGTCACGAGCTGATATGATTATGCATAAGACTGACAATCATTTGATCGATCGATTGTACCTGAGAAAATATTGATTGTTTGGATTTTAGAATTAATGTTGACCAAACCTAGTTGAATCGTTTATTATTTATGTAAGAACTTTGAAAGGGTGTATGATTTGGCAAACGTTGACTTATCAAGCTTCGATAAGATTTTAGTGCTGGATTTCGGTAGTCAGTATAACCAACTGATTACAAGACGGATCCGTGACTTAGGCGTATATTCAGAGCTTAAGTCGCATGCATTGTCCGCAAAACAGATCAAAGAAATGAACCCCAAGGGAATTATCTTCTCTGGGGGTCCGAATAGTGTGTATGAAGATGGCGCTTTGAAGGTTGATCCAGACATCTTTAAGCTGGGAATTCCAATTTTGGGAATTTGTTATGGCATGCAAATCATGGCATATACCCTTGATGGAGAGGTTGAAAAGGCCTCGAACTCCGAGTACGGTCACGCAGATATTCAGCTCACTTCTGATGACGCAGTTTTATTTGAAGACACACCGCGCGAGCAGCCGGTTTGGATGAGCCATGGTGACTTGGTAACCAAAGTCCCTACTGGCTTTGAAAGCGTTGCTACCAGCCGTGACTGTCCAATTTCTGCCATGCAGGATGTTGATCGCAATTTCTATGGCATTCAATTCCATGCCGAGGTTCGCAATACCAAGTATGGAAATGATATTTTGAAGAACTTTGCGTTTAACGTCTGTCACGCAGAAGCAAACTGGTCGATGGATGACTTCATTGATCTGCAGATTCAACATATCCGAGAGACCGTTGGCGACAAGAAAGTATTGCTGGGACTTTCAGGTGGTGTTGACTCAAGTGTTGTTGGTGTCTTGCTGCACAAAGCAATTGGTAAGCAGTTAACCAGTATTTTTGTTGACCACGGCTTGTTGCGTAAGAACGAAGCCGATCAGGTTATGGATAGCCTAGTTGGTAAGTTTGGTTTGAACATCATTAAAGTCGATGCTCAGGAACGCTTCCTTTCCAAGTTAAAGGGTGTGACCGAGCCTGAAAAGAAACGGAAGATTATTGGTAACGAATTTATCCAGGTCTTCAATGACGAAGCACGTAAGCTGGATGGCATTGACTTTTTGGCACAGGGGACCCTTTATACCGATGTGGTTGAGAGTGGAACTGATACTGCTCAGACGATCAAGTCTCATCACAACGTCGGTGGATTGCCAGAGGACATGAAGTTTAAGCTAATCGAGCCTTTGAACACCTTGTTCAAGGATGAAGCCAGAGAAATCGGCGAGAAGCTCGGGATGCCTGAACAACTTGTTTGGCGTCAGCCATTCCCAGGTCCAGGCCTTGGGATTCGTGTCATTGGCGAAGTAACACCAGAAAAATTGCGGATTGTCCGCGATAGTGACTGGGTACTTCGTGATGAAATTGCCAAGTCCGGACTTGATCGTGACATTTGGCAATACTTCACCGTCCTTCCTGGATTTAGAAGTGTTGGTGTGATGGGTGACGGTCGGACTTACGATTACACTGTTGCCATTCGTGCCGTAAATTCCGTTGATGGGATGACCGCTGATTTCGCACGAATTCCGTGGGACGTTTTACAGAACGTTTCAACTCGAATTGTAAACGAAGTTGATGGTATTAACCGCGTAGTGTACGACATTACGAGCAAGCCACCGGCAACGATTGAGTGGGAATAACGTTTAAAATAATTAGCAAAAGCACAAAATCAAATCTTGATTTTGTGCTTTTTTCTATGGAGAGATGAGTGGTGGGTGGTGCAAATGCATTGAAAAATCGTTATCGATTGGAGATTAAATGTTTGCAAATAATCCTTTTTCAGGCCAGCATGCCATTGATTATTTAGTGTTAGTAAAGCTCTTCCGATAGATTAATTCAGAATTTAACAAAATAGTTTTATGCAGATGATCAGGAGAATCAACGATTTGTTGGAGAAAATCAACAGCAGTTAATCCCAAATGATTGATATCTAAATGAAATGTCGTTAAAGGTGGAGAGACGTATTTCGCAATATCGTTATCGTTAATGCTTATTAGGGTAGTATCATCTGGAACGATTACCCGACTTTCATTAAACGCCTGAAGAACACCTACCGCGAGTGGATCGGTTGCAACCAAAAAGCTATCAGGAAACTTTCGATCAGAATATTGTTTGACGATTTGCTTTCCCAGTTTATAGCCACTGGCTACGGAAAAACTATTTCCGATAAAAACTGCATGTTCATCAAAAATTCCAGCTTTTTTGGAATAGTATTCGAAGTATTGTGTACGAATATCATCGTGATTAGGATCTGAGGAGTGTTTATTCCACGATGGTCCCCCAATAAACCCGATTGATTCAAACTCACGATCCACAAAAAGACTGATCGTTTCTTTCACAATTTTTTGGAAGTTGAATTCAATCGAATCGAATGCATGATAATCAGGATTGTACTCCAGAAAAACGCCAGGAATGGCTAAGTCTTTGATACGCTCAACGTCTGATTTACCATAGTATCCAATGGCAATGAAACCATCTGCATCTTCAGGAATTTCGGCAGTTTTACGTACAAAATTTAATGCCATCTCTCTCTCGGTGGCAAACTGAATGATACTGTTTCGAAGATCGTTATAAAAAATATCGGATAATTCTTTTTGAGGAGAAATTGAATAGAGAATGGCGATCTTATAGTTCAAGGAACGAACATGTTTTTCATGTTGGTAACCGAGGGCCTTTGCGACCTCAAAAATTTTGCTTTTAGTTTGAGCGGATACAGAAAATGTTGGGTCATCATTTAAAAGACGGGAGACCGTTGCGGTTGAGAAACCTGATCGTGCTGCAATTTCTTTGATTGTTACCATACCTTAACCCCCATATGTATTTAGTAAATTTAAACAATCTTGATAAGATATATTTT
>NZ_JAXGWW010000069.1:0-9622 GCF_040773105.1 Lentilactobacillus sp. | reverse complement strand
TCAAGTTTGGTGCCGCATCAATGACGTCTGAATCGACCTTCGTGGAAAGGGGTGTGATTAAGAAGTCGATGTCGGAAACTCGCTTACTTAATTCATCCTTCGTGATGAGATTTTGGCTATCATCAAAGACATCAATATCCAAGCCGGCATCCTTGAGAATGTTGAGTGCGTGTTCCGGAATTCTACCTGCAATTAATACTTTTGACATAAACTCACTCCCTATCAAATATTTCATACAACTCTATTATAGGGCATGTTGGGGTGGAAATGAAACCGCTTCCGAAAATGATTTCGCCAAACCGTTTTAAATAATTATCAAAATTGGTATTGACATTGTGATGGCAGACCGTTAACATACTAATTAAATAATTAGAAAACGCTGTGAGAAAGTTGAGTAACGTTCGGACATCCAGAAGCGAGCTTCGTTTGGTGAGAGGAAGCAGGATCAAGAATGCGAAAATCCCTTTTGAGCGATGTACCGAAGAATAAGAGTAACGTGCATTGGTGACACCCATTATCGTGTTAGCGTATCGCTTTTTTAGCCGTACGTGAAAGGCAATTGTAGCAATATAATTGCAAATATAAGGTGGTACAGTGCAGTAGGCGCCCTTAATTCAGCAGTAGCTGGATTAGGGCGCCTTTTTGATTACTCGGATTTTTGTACATAGTTTTCTAATAATTCATTTAAGAAAAGAGTTGGTGAAAATGAAATCCCAGATTGATATTAGTCAGATTAGGAGCCAAAATCGAAATTTAATTCATAAAGGAGATCTTCATATATGCAGGAATTACATGACTTAAATCCAAACCCATTACGAAAACGCGACTATTTTGTCGTCAGCTCAATGTTATTTGGCCTCTTCTTTGGAGCCGGAAATTTGATTTTCCCAATTCACTTAGGGCAGTTGTCAGGTTCTCACTGGCTGTTAGCGGCAGTTGGCTTTCTGGTGACGGCGGTGCTGTTACCACTGCTTTCTGTGTTGGCGGTCAGTGTTACCCGATCCGAAGGGGTTTATGATATTGGAAAACCACTTGGTCCAGTGTTTGCTTTGACGTTTATGGTCTTAATTCACGCAACCATCGGACCGTTGTTTGGAACGCCACGGACGGCCACCGTTCCCTTTACTGTTGGTGTTCAGCCACTGTTGCCGGCATCGATGGCCCATGTTGGGTTATTGGTATTCTCAGCAGTATTCTTCGGACTGGCATTTCTGGTTTCCTACAAAGAATCTAACGTCATGACGTCAGTTGGAAAGGTACTGAATCCCGTATTTTTACTGCTATTATTTAGTGTTTTTGCATTAGGATTTGCCAATCCAATGGGAGTGGCCGGAAAACAAGCAGCTACCGCAGCTTACAAGAGCGACTCGTTCTTCAATGGCTTTTTACAGGGGTATAACACAATGGACGCGCTGGCTGGGTTGGCGTTCGGTGTCACAGTTGTGACAGCTGTCCGTCAATTAGGGAAGACCAAACCCAGCAGTAACGCCAAAGTCACTGCCAAAGCCGGCTTGTTTGCGACTTCAGCCATCGGAGTCATCTATCTGGTCTTAATCTGGTTGGGGGCCACGACCCTTTCAACGTATAAGGCTTCTGCGGATGGTGGGGTTGCGTTCAATCAATTAGTGACCTATTATCTTGGCGGCATGGGGCATGCCTTGTTGGCAACCTTGCTGACGGTTACTTGTTTGACGACCGCCGTTGGTTTGGTCGCTGCATTTGCCCAAGACTTTCACAATCATTTTTCGAAAGTCAGCTATCGCGGCTGGCTCGGCTTCATGTGTGTGGCCTCTTTTGCGACCGCGAACTTTGGTCTTGATACCATCATCCAGTGGTCAACGCCAATGCTGATGTTCCTGTATCCATTCGCAATGGTTTTGATTTTACTGTCGGTCTTTTCACCGCTGTTTGACCGCGATCCGCTGGTTTACGCGCTGGTCGTTGGGTTTACGACTGTTCCAGCACTTCTGGACATGGTGGCCGCCTTCCCACCCGTTGTTAGTCAAAGCGCCTTTGGCCAGACTTTGGGTGCCGTTCAGCAACACGTCCTGCCATTCGCCAGTCTGGGGATGGATTGGGTTGTACCCGCAGCTGCTGGAGCTGTTCTTGGACTGGGGCTTCACTTCTTGCGGCCGGTTCTTGGAAGAGCACGGCAAACGTCTTCGCAGCAAAATGATGATTAGACTGCCTTTAAAGAGGCAAACTAACTGATTTGATAATAAAAACAAGGGAGTGTGCCAAAAGGCGGTTTTGCTTCCGCCAAAGAGGCTTGGCATTTCATGGCCGGCGTAGCATAACCTAGAATGACTTTTTGAGCTGAAAGCTCGGAAAGTTATTCGTAGTTATGCCTAGGAAGCGGCCTTTTGGCACACGTTCCGGCTATATAAAAATTGAAAAAACAAGGGGCTGTTAGCAAAACGTTAGTTTTGTCACAGCCCCTTGTTTTTTCCTGATTACAAATTACAAATTACAAATTCGTAAACGCGCCGTTTTCCTGCAGCAATTTAACAAACCCGGGAACGGTATCTTTTCTGTTCCAGTCACGCTGTAATTCACAAACTAATTGTGGAATGGTGATCAGGTGCGCACCTGCCTGCTCAACTCGCCGAAGGGCTGTTTCGTGAGCGATTGTCGAAGTCCCTCCGACGGCATCGACAACCGGGTAAACGTCAAAGCCTTCAGCGATCGCATCAATCGTTGGGAAGGTTAAACAAGCTTCGGTCCATAAAGCCAAGATGATAATCTTCTTGCGGCCGGTTGCCTTGATGGCTTCATTGTAATCTTTATCCTCCCAGGCGTTAATTGATGAACGATCATAGGAAGGAATGTCGCCAAGCAAATCCTTTAGCGGCTTAACGGTGTCTGAGTTGCGTTGGTTGTGGGCATTCACAGTCGAAAGCACAATGGGTAAGTTGAATAATTTTGCCGTCTCAACAACCATTTCAGCGTTTTTTAGCAAATCAGCATGACGCATTGATCCGATTGAACCGATTTGAATAGGTTGATAATCAATAATCGTTAACAGTGAATTATCAGGTGTAAGCAGGCGATCGTCTGCGCCACGTTTGTCAAAACTTGTCATAAATAAATTCCTCCTCATTAATTGATACCATTTGTTGAATTCGCTTACATGATACAACCATCTAAATGGCGATACCACTAATTACACCGCATGCAATCAACGGGGATGGGATGAATTGTTGAAAAATTTGAATGAAAGACTACCATTGAGTTTAGACGTAGAATGGACAAACTAAGGATGAGAGTGGCGATTAATGAAATGTTTAGAAAACAGCTGTCTTTATTTTTAATGATTTTGATTTCGGTCATTTGCTTAAGCGCCGTGCCTGCTCAGGCAAAATCTTCCAAAGTGAACAACTACATAGCAAGTCACAATATTACGCATCGTACGATTACCACCAATATTTGGGGCGGATTTCCGCATTATAAGTACCGGCACGGCAAAAACAAACCTGAAGGCGTCGTCATTCATGAGACGGGTAATTCGACTTCGACCATCTACGGTGAAATTGCCTACATGAAGAAGAATTACCGAAATGCATTCGTGCATACTTTTGTCGATGACGATCACATTATTAATATTGCCAGTACCAGGTATTTGAGCTGGGGTGTCGGCTATCCCGGCAATGCCCGCTTCGTGCAGTTTGAACAGGTGGAAATGCATAGTAAGAAATCCTTTGCTAAAGAGGTTGAAAATGCAGCCTACTATACGGCCTATATTTTAAAGGAGTATCATTTAAAGCCAAACGATGCCTGCTACGACGGTAAGGGAACGGTCTGGTCTCATGGTGCCGTCGCCCATTATCTTGGCGGCTCTGATCATACGGATCCGGTCGGGTACTACAAGAATCGCGGTAAGAAATACTTTCATCAAGCCTATACGATGGCCCAGTTCTACAAGCTGGTGTTAACGAATTATCATAATTTATAAAAATATTTGAAGAAATATCCCAAATTCACTTTACAACCTAAACCGTTTCGATTATCCTTAAAAAGTAACGATTACGATTTAAAGAGGAGAGGATATTTCATGTTACATAAGTTATCAAATCTAAAGGCCATGCTGCTGGCAGTTCTTGTCGTGGCACTTGGAATTGGCCTTGCGGGATGTTCAAACAGTTCATCGTCCAGCAATGGCAAAATTAAGATTACAGCAACGACCGATTTTTATGGTGAGGTGGCAAAGGCCGTCGCCGGCAACAAGGGTGATGTAACATCGATTATTAATAATCCCAACGTTGATCCCCACGATTACCAAGCTACGACAAAGGTTGCCAAAGAAACGGTTGGTTCAAAAATTGTGATTGCCAACGGGATCGGCTACGATGGCTGGATGAATAATTTGGTCAAAGATAGCAGTAAGGTTGACTATATTAAGGTTGGTGAAGACTTGATGAACAAGAAGAACGGTGATAACCCACATCTGTGGTACAATCCGGCAACAATGCCAAAACTGGCTAACACGATCGCCACAAAATTAGGTAAACTTCAGCCAAAGAATAAAGCCTATTTCAAGAAAAATGCGAAGAAGTATATCGCTTCGTTGAACCCCATTAATGACAAGATTGCGCAATTGAAGCAAATTGCGTCAACTAAGAAGAATAAAGAAGTCTACGTCAGCGAACCAGTCTTTGATTATGCGCTTCAAGCGACTGGCTTTAAAGTTGGGGACACCAAGTTTGAAAATGATACTGAAAAAGGCGTTGATCCCTCTCCACAAACCATTAAAACCATGCAAAATGGTATTAAGAATCACAAAATTGCCTTCTTCGTTTTCAACAAGCAAGTAGATAGTAAGACAGTTAATAACCTTGTGGCATTGGCCAAGAAGAATAAGGTACCGGTATTGCCAGTTACTGAAACCTTGCCTGCCAACAAGACATACGTCAGCTGGATGGACTCGCAATATACTAAATTGATTAATATTTTGAAATAAATTACGGTCACAATTAAATGATTTGATAACCAGTAAAACGGACTTCAACGGTGAAATATGCGTTGAAGTCCGTTTTTTAGTACGTTTGATAAGGCTGGAATTTCAATTAAAAGAGATTGTGAGCTTTTCGTTGACTTAATTTTGAGAGGGAACTATACTGTAGTTGTTCAAAAGATAGTAACCACTCACTATGTAGAAAGTGAATACTACCTACTTTAATATAAAGAGGGTAATCATATGTTTACATGGACATTCTGGATTTTAGCGATTTGGTTTGTAATCAATGCGATTTGGATGTGGTTTGAATTGGACAACCAGAACCTACAAAAAATCTTGGGCTGGATTAACGTTGCTGCAGTGATCATTGGTTTCTGGGTATTTTATGCCAGCACCCCAGTTGCGGCAATCTCGACTTGGTTCAACGTTTTGAACTACGTCAATATTCTTCTGGCAGCCACTCAGTTCTACTTTGGCTACCGCAAGAATCACAATATGACGGTACAACACTAGTCGAAGATCGTAAGTAGGCATTTGGTATTAAGTTAAAGGGAAATGACCGGCTATTGTAAGATTGCGCCGGTCATTTTCTATTGTAAGCACCCTATTGCATCTACTATAATTGGGATAAAGAAGGTGGATTGATGCAAAACAATTTAATGAGCTTATACGCCACGTCACCCGAGACGCGCAATCTAACCGAGAAGCAATTAAAAGTGCTGAATGCTGCCATCAAATTATTTGCCAAAAATGGGTACGCTAATACCAGTACCCAGCAAATTGCCAAAGCAGCGACTGTTTCGGAAGGAAGCATTTTTAAACATTTTAACAACAAACATGGTTTGCTCAAGGCAATCTTGAGGCCTTTGACAGATTCACTGCTTCCCGATATTTTGCATGAATTTTCCCGGAAGATGCTGCTGACGTCTTATCCATCGTTGCATGAATTTATCAAAACGATCACAGTTAACAGAATTCAATTTATCGAGGATAATCTTTTAGTCGTTAAAATATTTTTGAGTGAAGTATTGTATGATTCAGCGGTTCGAAAGGACATCATTGGCGCATTTCCACAAGATTTCATTGACGATTTAAACAATGAACTTACGCAAATGAAGGCGCAACACGTGATGGTCGATTGGCCGAATCAACAGATCATTCGGTTCCTGTCAGCCAATTTTGCCGGATACGTCGTTGAACATTATGTGTTCTTCCCGGATCGGGATTGGGATAAAGAAGCTGAATTGAATAATCTGATTCGGTTTATGGAGAACGGCTTGAGCCCTCAAGAAGTGAGCTAAATTTGCACAAACAAAGCGGGTATGGACAATTACAAGTTGTCTGTACCCGCTTTTTGTGGTGTTCTGATGGTATTTGGAAGAAACGTGTTCCGACGGCCGCAAACAGAGTGCAGTGCCTAGCCTACTTGGCGACGACCCAGACTCGTCCGCTTAATCCGACAACTAGCTTCGCCGCAAACCCAGCGGCAAAACTAGTTATCACATTAATGCTCCGAGTCTAACCGGGTCTCGTCACACTCTATTGAAACTTAATTTCGACTATTTTGGTGTTCTGCTGTTACTCGGATAAAATGTGTTCCGACGACCCAGACTCGTCCGCTTAATCCGATAACCAGCTTCGCCGCAAACCCAGCGGCAAAACTGGTTATCACATTAATGCTCCGAGTCTAACCGGGTCTCGTCACACTCTGGTGGAACTTAATTTGGATCAGTTTCGTGTTCTACTGTTACTTGGATAAAATGTGTTCCGACGCAACTGACACTACGATCTAAGACACTTTGATTCAAATCCAAGACCAGGATTTAAATCAAAGCGCACTTAGCTCTTCGTGTCAAAGCGTTGCTCGTCACACTCTACTTTATTTCAAATACCCTCTCCAAATCCAGCCGCCGTGGTTTCCTACCGTACTCCTTACGTGGTAATAGATTGCGTACTTGCCCGTATTTTTCTTATATAACTTTTCGTGTGCATCGGTTACCCACGTTGTGTTTGGGAGTTCCGCATTATAGCCATACCGGGTTCCCAGGTGCTTTGAATAACGTGCGCCCTTTGTCGTTGTATAGTAATGAGCGCCCATATTGCTGCGCCATACTAAGCTAACAGATGCTGAACGCGCAGCTGAATACTGTTTGCCTGACGGTGCCGGAATTTTGACAATTTCGCCATCGTTATTTGAGCTCGATGGTTTAGTCGGCGTTGTTGCGCTGGAGGCGCTTGAAGCACTCGACGCACTTGATGAATTGGCATTTGTGTTCGTATTTGTCGATGCAGCCGCTGATCCTGAATTTAAATAGAAGCTATTGTTCAACTGGCTGACGTCCAAATTCTGATTGATATTTGGGAAACGATAGTCAGAGGCCCACTGCCAAGCATTGGCGGACGGGTATTTATTGCCAGTTGGGGTTGCGGGATAGTCGGCAATCCAACCTTGATTTGAGGCGTTGGTATCGATTTTGACGCCCAACCAGCTGGCCATTGTGTACAGGTCAGTCTTGTTATAGCCGCCTTGGTTCAGTGCAGCATCAAAGGCCGCCAAGTTGGCGTCATTATTTGCTTTTGAGATGCTTCCCAATTCAGATGATTCAAAATCTGCGACCATCACGACATCTTTGGAGCTCGTAACGGACTGGACGGCATTGATAAAGTTCTGTGCCTCCTGAGTTGCTGATGCTGTGTCTGTAAAGTGGACAAAATGATAAAAGTTAATACTGAGCCCGGCCTGTTGAGCGTACTGGACTTGTTGTGACAGGTACGGGTTGGTATATCCCGTTCCCTCAGAGGCTTTAATCGTAACGGCTTTAACGCCATTTTGTGCTAATGTTTGATAATCTGCTGCAGTTAAGTTGCCCTGCCAACTGGAGACATCTACCATGTTGGCGCCGGGTTGGGTACTTGAAGGTGTCAAAGTTGCGTGAGCTGTGACGGATGTACCAAGTAAGATTCCCCCAGCAAGCAGCCCAAGGACTGCGGCTCCCTTTTTTAAGCGATTTCTCATAATCAATCCACTCCCATCTATGTATATACACATCACTGTGATACTAACATGAATGGGAGGCTTTCGGAAGCATATTTACTTATTGTTTCCCCTTCGTCGATCAAGTGAAAAACTCCAGTAAATTGCCAGTAACAATACGGCGGCAATTGTAATGGTTGTCATATTATTTGGCATTGCGTGGGTGCTGACCTGCCAGGCCACATAAATCAGGGCAAGTTGAAAAACCCAGGATAAGAGTGATTGACCGGCAAATTTTTTAGTGAATAATTTCATGATAGTTCCTCCTAGTTATTCTGGAATGTCACCATTCTCAGGGATGTAATCAATTGAATCAGCGATTCGCTTTGGAATTGGAATCTGTGGGTCAACGTGGGGATTGATCAAGTGAATCAAGTTGTAAGACTTTCGGTACTCGGTAGGCGATAGTCCGGTGGCACTCTTGAAGCGCCGCATGAAAACTTTTGGATCATTAAAATATGAATTATCAGCAATTTGTTTAATCGACATGTCGGTTCGAATTAAGAGCAGGGTCGCGACTTCGATTTTCACATGGTTGAGATATTGAAGCGTCGTCATACCCGTACAGTGTTTGAATAACCGGGTTAAATAATCGGGATTCAAGTGGCTGCGTTCAGCGATTTCCGCAACCGTCAACGTACTGGACATGTTGGCACGAATCCATTCCTTGAGACTGCTGATTCTTGAACTGTCTTCGTTGGCGTCAGGGCGATTGAAGTATGACTTATACAGTTGGATGAGAAGTGCAGATACCAAATAATCTCGCTCTTCAATAAATGACAGTTCGTTATGAATGGATAGGATCTGGTGAATTAATATAGTAGCTTCTTCATAATCAGCCAGTTTAAAGTAACGTGGTAAAAAGATTTGCCGTTTCTTGCTGCTACTGGATTTGATGGTTGCCGTCATATCGTCTTCATTGGCGGTGACGGTGTCTTCTTTATGCTGCGAGAAGAAGTGCAGCCAATAAAAATCGACGTCCCCGGGTGAGTCCTGGTAGCCATAAAAAGTGGTGAAGGGCGGAACGATCAAAACCTCGCGAGCATTTAAAGTGTATCGCATATCACCAATTTGAAGATAAATCGGCCCCTTGATACATAAAATTAGTTCATAGTCGCCTTTATGATACATGCGGCGGTGATGCCACCCCCTATGAGCCAAAAATTCACCACCCTTATAATAAAGCAGCGTTTTTTCCATTGTGAACGTTGAGAATAACATTTTGATTGTACCTCCTGACGATGTCGGAAATAGTCACTAAATATACCTAAAATAAGAATTGAGCTAATGTCGGAAATGACTACCAAATGTTCAAAACGTTGGTATTAAGGGTCTCAACACACCGACAAACGACAATCCTTTTAAACAACTGGTCGGATATCATCACTTCTTTTGCCATTATAGACCTTTTTTTCTTTTTTGGAAACGCTTACTATAAGACTTGTAAAAACAAGTTATTGTTTGAACATTTCAAGCTGTCAAGAAAGGAAGTTGGTCATGATGCAACGGATCAATACCAGGTTTCGAAGTTCACCCTTCGTTTAACCAGATTGTCTCACATGATTCAGCAATCATTTTTTCTCAAAATGTAAGCGGTTCAACAAAATTTATTTAATTTGGAGGAAATTATCATG
>NZ_JAXGWW010000068.1:0-9667 GCF_040773105.1 Lentilactobacillus sp. | reverse complement strand
CTTGATTTTGATGTACTTCTACAAATTTGATAAAATGCAACCTCAGATTGAAGCCGATTTAAAAGAACGCCATGCAGCTGCTTAATTCAGCTACATCAATATAAAGAACCGCCATATCAGGATTGCCTTCTGATGTGGCGGTTCTTTGTGTGTCACTTGATCTGCCTAGTTCGACCGAATGATGCTTCGAATGAGCGTAAATAACAGTTGTTGATCTCTGTCCTCGATATTTCCTAAATACACTATTGAATCGTCTCAATCTTGGCCTGTTCGATTGCGCTTTCACTCAACTCCTGACCAATTCCGGGCCGATTTGGAATTTCAAACCAGCCGTTCTTAGGTTCGTAGCGATACTTGCCCGAATCAATATTGGGCGCCTTCAACGAAATTTCGTGGTGTTCATGGATTAATGCATTGGGAATCACCGCCTCGAGTTGAAGCGCCGCTGCCGTAGCAATTGGACTCCCACAAACATGAAACTGCACACTGACATCTTCAGTTGCTGCCATATCGCTAATCTTCTTACCTTCCGTGATGCCACCGCAAATACCTAAGTCCGGTTGCACGACGCTTAATGAACGGTTCTTTAAGAACGGTCGAAATCCATACCGAGTCGTCAACCGTTCCCCACTGGCCAGTGGGATTGACGTCTTTGCCCCAATCCGTTTCGTTAACTCGGGATTTTTGGGAGAATTTGGTTCCTCCATGTAATAGATGTTCAAAGCCTTGACTTTATCCGCAAACTGAATTGCAGAATTGACATTCAGTCGGGCGTGACATTCCAAAATAATGTCGGTAGTGTCGCCAACTGCTTTACGAATTGCTGCAACTCGGTCAAAGAACAACCCCATCTCCGACTGACTTAATAGTTGCTTGTCGTGAATGCCGAGTTGGCCATCTTCTTGAATCATAAACGGATCGACCTTAACTGCGGTATATCCTTCAGAAACAGCTTTGGTGGCAGCATTTGCATACTCATCAGGTGTTGTCAGGAATTTGACGTGGTCTCCCCAACCAAATTGTAGTTGGCTGGCATATGCACGGATACGAGAACGAGTTTGGCCACCCAATAGCTGATAGACCGGTACCTTGAAGTACTTGCCTTTGATGTCCCAAAGTGCCGTGTCAATTGCACTAACTGCAGAATAGAAAACCACTCCGCCGCCTTTTCCCCAGAACGTATCCTGGTATAGGTGATCCCAAATGGCTTCAATCCGCATCGGATCCCAGCCGATGATTTTCTGTGACAAATCCTTTAGACTGCCAACTGCTCCAAGTTGACCACTGCCATATGCAAGCCCGGCCTCACCAAACCCAGAGATCCCAGAATCTGTGTTGACTCTGATAACCACGGGGTGCCAAGCCGGCATTAAACCAAACCATTGAAGCTGAAAAATATCCACACTGGTAATTTTCATACGACCCTCCTTAGTCTGCATTACAGACTTTCATCACGAGCAGGGTCGACCATCAGCTTTGCCAGGGCACTAGGCTTAATGTTCCCCAAATTTACCGATAAATTCGCCCCACCAAACGCTTTGGTTAAATCTTCAAACGTCAAACGGGTACCATTAATTGCCGACTCAATTGTCTCCAAGTCGCCTGACGTCTGCAAAAAGTCCCCGTAAATTTTGGCGCCTGTCACCAGATTGTCCTTGACGGAAAATCCAATTCCCACCGTTCCAAATCCTTGAAAGTACGCATCCCGATAATAGTCGTGGCGATCATTTCCGGCGAATACCCATTGTTTGGTGCCGTATTTGCTATGAGCCAGTTCAACAACCTGCTGCCAATCGGTTTTGGTTAATCGATACGTTGGAATTTGCCCGATGTTACCCGTGCGAAATACATGCTCGAGTATGAGGCGCTGAACTTGTTCGATGGAAATGCTGCCATATTCCGGACTAAAGAATTGGCGGATATTCGTGACTCTGCTATGAACAGACTGGACGCCCTTGGCTTTTAACTTTGCTTTCGTCGGTTTCAACACTCGGCTTGCGGATTGTAAATCCACATCAATCATCAAAGTCCCACCATAGGAAACCCGATTGCCAATTTTAGAAGCCGACATTCCTGAAAACTTCTTGTTATCGACAGTTAAATCATTGCGGCCATTGGCTTTTGCGTGAACCCCGAGAACCTGCATGGTTTGTAGGATTGGTTGGGCGTATTTTTTGAAATCAGGGTGTTGAACTGACCGTTCTGTATCAATAAAGACATAAGTTAAATTGCCAGGATCAACGTACACCGCCCCACCACCTGATCCTCGCCGAACCAAATCGATGTTGTGTTCGTTAAGGTAAGCCATATCAACTTCAGAAAAGACGTTTTGATGGACGCCGCAAATTACAATCGGCTTTTGCGGGTGGTAGAAATAGATCAGCGAATCCGAAAACTTGGTGCTTTTTTCCAAATACTCCGGAAAGGCCTGTTCAACTGTTGAATCTTTCAAATAAGCCAATCCGTTTGACGTATCTAAATAGTGAATAAGTCCTCACTTCTTTATCGTTACTTTTTAATATACATATACTTATAATTCCACTGTGATCCGGTTGTGTTATGAGTAATCCCGTGAAGATATGGTCGTTTCAATTACAGATTATAGTTCTGTAATAATGGTGTTGCCCCCTGTTGTTGCATGATAATCTTTTCAGCCTTCAGCATCTTATTCCAGCGAACAGTCGGATCGGCGTTGTTTGTATAAATTGACTGACTAATCAGCTTATCAAATTCTGCATTGCTCCAAGAACCATAGTTCATTGAATTCTTGCTCATCATCGGTTGTAAGAAAGCTGTTGGGTCGGCAATGTCGGCACCACGGCCGGTGATATAGGCCTCAAAATCTCCAGAAACACCACGCGCGTATTGAACTTCTTGCGGAACGGTTTGTAGATTAATCTTTAATCCAGGCAGTTGCTTTTCAGCCGTTGATTTAATATATTCACTGACCTTCTTAACGTTATCAGCATTGGCGACCATCAAATCAAAGGACAGCTTCTTTTGACCAATTTGTTTGAGCCCTTTTCGCCAGTAGTCCTTCGCCAACTTGGGATTATAGGCAACCCCTTCGCCACCGTACTGCTGGGAAGCAAAATCTTTGTTGTTGGCAGGATCATAGGCCAGATACTTGGTTACGAATCCAGTTGGTTTAAGCGATTCACCTTTCAATAAGTTATTTGAAATTTGACTGCGGTCAATCGTCAGTGAAATTGCCTTGCGAATATTGACGTTGTTAAAAGCTTTTCTCAATGTTGGATTTTTAATTTTTTGATTGTAAACCAAATAGTTCATGTAGGAATACGGGCCGTGGTACAAGTCTTTGCTATTCTTATAATGGCTGACCTGGTCCCCAATTAAAATCGTAAAATCCAGCTTCTTTGCCTGGTACAATGACAAGCTGGTCTGCGGATCATTCACATAATTCATATGAATCGTGTTCATCTTAACGTGCTTTTTATCCCAATAATTTTGATTCTTCGAAAATGTCCAGGTATTTGACTGTGGACTCCAGTTCTTGATGACGTACGGTCCTGAAAAGACGGTTTTGCTGGCAGCTTGACCGTAACTGGCACCATATTTATTGACAACTTTCTGATCCTGCGGTGAAAATGCCTGGTAGGTCATCAGCTTGGTGAAGTATGCAATTGGCCGGTCCAAGTGAACCACAAACGTTCGCTTGTTGGGCGCATCGACGCCAAGTGCAGTTAATGGAAGCTTACCAAAGTTCACCTTCTCGGCATTTTTAACCCCGTCAAACAAATAAGCATGGGTTGACTTGGTCTTGGGATTAAGGGTTCTTCTCCACGAGTAAACAAAGCTTTGCGCGGTAATCGGATCCCCATTACTAAACTTGGCGTTCTTTCTGATGGTAAACGTATATGTCCGACCATCTTTTGAGACAGCGTACTTACTTGCCAGTGCGGGAACCGGCTTGTGATTCTTGTTCATGTACAACAAACTGTCATATAAATTCCCCGCATTGTCAAATCCCTGTGCCTTGGAAATATCCAAGGTGATAATGGAATAGTTGGCCGATAAGCTGGCCGTTCGCACTAACTTGCCATTATCTTTAGACTTGCTCTGATTCGAACAGGCAGCAAGCGCCCCCACGCTCATGATGCCTGCAGCTAACAGGACTACTTTCCTCAAATAATGCTTCATAATGATGACATCTTCCCTTCAAATAATGACTGTTACCGCTTACAATGACAACTTGAAAGAAGTTCAAAGTACTCGCTCGTTCACGGGAGAACGTGACGTACTTTGAACTTTTAATTCGCACCTATCTTACAACAGGTTGACCCTGTAAATCAAGGAAAATTTTTGGAACAAAAATACCACACAAGTACAAATTTGTGTGGTATTATTATTTTATCTTTTTATGGTTCTTCTCGAATAACCGGCTTTTCTTTCAAGCTCAATTGTTCAACGTTCAACACTCTGTCAACCAAGCCATCATAAAAACTCGACTCATGGCTGACGATGATTAAGTTACCTGGGAAACGGTCAAGCGCTCGTTTCAAAGCTTCCTTGGTTTCTTCGTCCAAATGGTTGGTGGGCTCATCCATAATCAAGAAGTTGCTTGGGACGAATTCCATCATTGCCAGCTTTACTTTGGTTTGTTCCCCACCAGAAAGTTGACCGATTGGCTTGATCGCATTTGCAGCATCCAACCCACACTTGGCAAGCTTGGTCCGAATGGTCCGCTGATTTAACTTGGGAAATTTATCGGAAATGATCTGCATTGGTGTCATCCGATTGTTGTCCCATTGAAGCTCCTGGCTGAAGTAACTGATGTGAGACGATGGTGAAAATTTAGCTGTTCCACCCTTAGCAGGTAATTGTCCAAGGATTGATTTAATCAAGGTTGACTTTCCAACCCCGTTAAACCCGGCAAAGCCAAATTTTTCACCCATCGAAATCGTAAAGGTTACCGGCTTTAACAACGGCTTGTTATAACCGACCGATAAATGATCAACCGTCAGTGCTTCATGCGAGCCGGTTTCTTCATACGGAAAGTTGAAAGTTGCCTTAATGTTTGTTGAAGGCGGATCAATCTTATCCATATGCGCCAGCTTTTTCTCCCGCGATTTTGCCATTGTTGATTTGGAGCCGGCCTTGTTCTTACGGATAAACCGCTCGGCCTTTTCAATTTCCACTTGTTGTTTATCGTATTCACGCTGTTGGAAGTCTTCTCGTTCTTCTCGTTGGCGCATCGCTTGCTTGAAGCTGCCGCGATACTTGGTAATTTTTCCAAATGCAATATTAATAATACAGTTGGTGATTTTTTCCAAGAAATCATAATCATGGGAAACGACCAATGCAGCCCCGGTGAAACCGTTCAGATAATCAACCAACCAGTCAATTTGGGCAGTATCCAAATAGTTCGTCGGCTCATCTAACAGAATAACGTCAGGGTCAGCCAACAACATCTTGGCCAAAATAATCTTTGAACGCTGACCACCAGACATCTTCCCAACCAAATGATCACGGCCGATATTATCAAGCCCAAGGCCGGTGATAGTTTGTTCGATTCTGGTATCAATATTATAGAAGTTACTGGAGTCCAAAATATCTTGATACTGTCCAGCCCGCTCTAATAACTTGTCATCTGCTGTTTTGGCATATTGATTATACAGTTCATTTAATTGGTCACTCGTTTTGTATAAATCAGCGAAAGCCGTCCGCAAAAAGTCGATCATTGTCAGATCACCTTCTACATCGGCATACTGGTCCAAATAACCGATTTTAATATTTTTCTGCCACTTCACGTCTCCAGAAAGGGGCAGTTCACTTCCGGTAATAATCTTAATCAGAGTTGATTTCCCAACCCCATTTTGACCAACCACGCCCATGTGCTCGCCTTTTTCGAGCGTGAATTCAGCATCTTTATACAGATCTTTCTCGGCGAAGCTCATTGAAAGATTTGATACGGATAATAATGGCAAAAAAGTTCACTCCTTAATTAATTCGAAATACTACATACAAATTGTTACGTTACGCTTGTTTCCTATAGTAGTCAAACTAATCGTGCGAAGAATTCGGTTTGGTATATAATGGAAACACTACTTTTAAAGGATGATTATAAGATGAATATCAGAGAAATTGAATACATCACGATTCCCGTTTCAAATTTGGAAGTCAGCTTGCGCTTTTATCATGAAGTCTTTGACCTGCAAATTGTTGATTTGCCAAATGGCGACAAGGGTGCCGACATGCACAAAATGTTTTTGGACTTCCACGAAGAAAAACAGGTTGAGCATCCAATTTCATTTGGCTTAATCGCCAAGGATAAGATGGAAGATATCAAAGCGCACCTGATTAATTATTTTGTGGATATCGTCAGCGAACCCACAGAAAAAACTGAAGTAAGGAGAAACGTTAACTCGATTACGATTTTAGATCCCGACAAAAACCGGATTGAAGTTAATGAATTCAAATAGCGATGATCACAACCAGGTATCTCACAACTAAATCACTCCAAATCTTAAAATTCGTAGGGTTTCTGGCAGTATACATTATTGCCGAATCTGTCTTTGAAATCGCCGGTACGTACATTAAGGATCCCCTGCGTGCCCGACACGTGCTGGGGTTGGCTCTGGTATTAATTGCAGGTGCCCTGGCGTTGATCGGTTGGCGGTATGGGAAACAACTGGCTGCCAATAATCCCCGCAATTTTGGTAAAACGCGGCCAACAATGAAACAAATTGCCCAGTTACTGTGGATTTTCATCTTGATGACAGCCATCCAGATCTTCTGGCAGTGGCTGATTTCAAAACATCTACTGACAATTCCAAGTAATCAACAAGCCGTCAACGCTGCCGAAATGCGAATGCCCATGTGGAATATCTTTTTCGGCGGAATTCTCGCACCAATCTTTGAGGAACTGATTTTCCGTGGCATCTTCATGAATTATTTCTTCAATAAAGACAATCGTCTGAGCAATATTTTAGCCGTTGTCATTAGCGGATCCATTTTTGGGTTCGCCCATGAAATGAGCTTTGATTTTACTTGGATCATGTACTCGTTGTTGGGCTGCTGCCTCTCATTTGCGTACATGCACTTCCGAGACATCCGGTACAGCATCGCCTTACACATGATGAACAATCTGATTCCATAACGTCAAATATAAACGAGGCTTAAACGTGAACAATTACTCACGTTTAAGCCTCGTTTGTATTATTGGTTATTAGCTAATTTAGGTTGAATATTTTTAGGAACCTCTGAATACGGGATTCCCTCGTAGTTCACGACATTTTTGGCTCTTGAATAGCCGATCTTAATGTAGTGGCCCTTCGTAAAATACTTGCCGGCCATCGCACCAACCTCTAGTGTCTTACTTTGACCATCTTTGTTATAAGCTTTAATCAGGTAATAATGCACATCCGGATTACCTTTCGGTGACTTTTCCGTGCGCTCCAAGTTCCCTACCCGACCATAGTATGGAATCGTCGAATAATTGTGGTGATACCATCCGCCACCAATCGCACCTAAGACCACGATAACTGCCAGAATGATAATTGTTCGCTTTTTCATTGATAATCTCCTCATGTTGCATCTTATGAACAAACTATATCTAATCTATATGACCCTGTCAATTGATTTGCCGCCCATCACTTCGGCATCATTTGTTCCAAGTAACTTTCAAGTTTTGGGTCATGGGCATGCAAATACATCCCCTTAATCCCTCGGCGTAATAAAACATTTAAAGAATTCCTCAAGAGCTCAACCTTACTTTGCTCATAATCTTCTGGCGACATATCAGCACGATGCTTAAAAATCTCAACATCGGTTACCTTACTGGGGTCAACGCCCAAACGATTGTCGGCCGTCAGATAAAACGGCGGCCCAATAATAATGCCAATGTAATTTAGATCAAACCCCTGAACCGTATAAATACTGCCGACTTCATCAATTGTTTGTGGCTGTTCAGCCCACGGCGTGCTGGTAAAGTTGTACTGATCCCAAGGTTGGTGGAAATTCCCCTCATTGACCAAGTGCTTGCCACCGTCCAATGTTGACGGGTAGCCGCTAGTTGACGTCATCCTCGATAGGCCATATTTGGCGTTTTTCTTGATAATCGTTTGAAACATTTTCTGGGCATCCGGAAATATTTGAAAATCATAATCGCCAATCTCAACTGGAACCGGAGAAATAACGTCGCCATCAACAAAATGATCCAGCCAATCCATTAATTTCGGGCCGGCCTGCATCCGAAATTGTTGCTTTAAGTGCACCAAATCATGAGGATAAGGGGCAATCAAATTCTCCAATCGTGATTTGTTCCAAAAACTTTTTGTCCGCAACACCTGATGGGGATCGAAGACAACAATTGTCACCCGGCTCAAATTGATAATGTCCTGGAGCTGATTGTCACCATAGTAATTGTTGTAGTGGTCAGGCTTGCTGAGTAGTAAATGGGCCTCGTCGACCACCGTTAAATTCACCTGCTTGTCCTGCTTATGCATTTGATTAATGAAGCTGGTTGGGCGCTGATAATACTTCTTCAGCATATGCGGTGTCTGGCCTGCCAACTCACGATACACTTTCAGCAGTTCCGGATGATTGACCAAGAAGTAGGCATCATCGACTTCCTGCGCCAGTTCCGTGAATAGTTGGTTCAAAATCAAGCTCTTGCCGGTGCCGGCATCTCCCATCAAAACAAAGACGGCATGGCCAGCTTCTTTTAAGTGCAGCCTGGCAAAGGCATCGATTTGTTTTAAGACCTGCTGTTGATGAGTCGTTAACTCGATGTTTTTTGAAAATGCATTCAGCGTATGTGACTCCAAAGATTCCATGGGATGGCTCCTCTCGAAAATTCTCAATGTTTCAATGATAACTTTTCTCGAAGTGAATTTCCAGAGAGATAGGGCTTGCAATCGCTCCCATTTTTCATGAATAATAGAGGTAAATACATCCAACGAGGAGAATTCAGATGCCCACTTTCATGAATGGAAAAATATTTATCGGAACAGCCCCCACCTCATTTGTTTCCGCGATGAAAATTAAAGCCGGTCAGGTCACTTGGATAGGCGAATCAAGTGAAGTCAATGATCCTGACGCCATTAATTTAGAAGGAAAAACCGTCCTGCCCGGATTAATCGACGTCCACACGCATCCCAAATACATTGCCGATGCGCTTCATGGCGTCGCCTGCACGCCGCCAAACGTCAATAGTATTGAAGAGATGAAAGCTGCTCTCAAACAATCTCCAGCTTTCGGCAAAGGCCCCGCAACTTGGATTGAAGGCTGGGGCTTTGACGAAACCAAGTTAGCCGAGCACCGAACACCAACGGTTGATGACCTTGACACCGTCTCGACGACCCAACCAATATTTGTCTATCGCTCGGATTGTCACTCGTCAATTGGCAATTCTAAGGCCCTGGCACTCGCTGGGATTACCGCAAGCACTCCAGATCCGGTTGGTGGCTTTATTGGTCACTTCCAGGATGGCCGCCCCAACGGTTACATGAAAGAAGTCGCCGCAACCCAACTGCTAATCCAGGCCAAATCAGCTCAGAATTACCAGGCAGACGTTGATAACATGACGAATAGTTCCACCCATTACTTAGAAAACGGCATTGTCGCCATCGGAGAAATGATGGGTCGAACCCAACCATATGACTCACTAGAGTTGTACCAGGATGCTGTAAAAGACGAATTCAAG
>NZ_JAXGWW010000067.1:0-9710 GCF_040773105.1 Lentilactobacillus sp. | reverse complement strand
CACTTGCGGGAACTTTCTGCGGTCATCTGGCAGATAGTTGAAGAAGGTGTCGTTCAAGAAATCAACGGCCATCTTGGCACCCAGGTATGAACCCCCGATTCCAATAACAACCAGTACCTTTGAATCTGATTGGATCTGCTTAGCAGCAGCTTGAATCCGAGCAAATTCTTCTTTGTCGTAGTCTTTAGGAAGCGTCAGCCAGTCACGGAAATCACTGCCGGCACCTGTTCCTTTACGCAATTCGTCGTCAGCAGCGTTCACCAATGCCTGCATTTCGCCAAGTTCATTATCGTGAACGAACTTTGATAATTTTGAGCCATCAAAAGAAATATGAGCCATTATAGTACTTCCTCTCAAGAATAGATTAATTAGTTAAGTTCATTATAAAACAAACTACCTGATGGCACGAGTCCCATCAGGTAGTTTGAGAGTTATTTCAAAAACAAATCATCCGACGGGGACTAAAGAATTTGGCAGAACTCGATTGTTTCTTCGTTAGGGCCGAGGATGTTGAAGAATTTGATCCCCTTATCCCAGAATGAAGGAATTGATTGGATTTCGTCGTTAACCATTCGTAATCCTTGGGCCTTGGCGTCAGCAAATGCTTTTTCAACGTCTGGTGTGTTCAATGAAATATGGTTGATTGCACCAGCCTTACGAGCAGTTGGGTCGCCTTCCCATGTTTCAATGGTTAGGTTGCCAAAACGCATGAATGCGCAACGGTTCTCACCATTATGGAACAAGCCGGCTTCTTCAAAGCCAAGTGACTTGTAAAATTCAATTGTTTTGTCCAAATCAACTGATGGAATACCAACGTGTTGGATTCCGGTAATATCATCTTTAATTGCCATGATTAATTTCCTCTTTTGTATCAAATTTTGTAACCGTGTACATTTGTTATGAAAATCAAACCTAAGATAGGTCCATTAAAATCGTGTTTGATTTTTGATGAAATATCTTAGGCCGATTTGATGCGAGCTTTACTCATCTTTCCCAACATCGAGCGCTTGATGCTTTAGGTTAGGGAAGATTTTCGTATCCGCAATTCCTGTAATACCACCTTGGAATAGGAACGCGAAAATGGTTCCGATTCCGAAGTTGGTGAATTGACGGGTGATTGCGAATGCCAGGATCGCCATCAGTGTAGGTGGGATGTAAGAAGCCCACATTGCTGTGTTGGCATTTCCTTTGAAATATTTAAAACGCAGAATCTGCATTAAGTCATCAGCGGGATGCAACACTAAGTTGACACGCTGGTAAATTGAGATTGCAGTCCCAATCATTGCGACACCCAAGAAGTTCAAGACGATGTAAAATCCGATCATGAATGGGGTCTTTGCGGGTGGGAACCCACTGAACAATGCTGGGTACTTACCAAGGAAGAAGTCTTCGAATACTTGAATCAACGCGGAGAAAGGAACCATGAAGACCAAGTTACCTAAAGCTCTTCGCCAACTCCAGTGACCCACTAGGATGGCGTTTAAAATTGTAATCACAACTCCAAGAATTAAGAATGTCCAAAACAGATTCCAGCCAAATGCGACAGCCAGGTTAGCTTCTGCGGCAGTCCAGTAAGCCGATCCCAAGTAGGAAGGGTGGATTTGCGCACTCGTTACCAGTGTCAGTACATTTCCGGCAGAGTTGATTACCAGTGAAATGATGAAGAAGGTAATCGACTTGGACATCGAGATCGTCCGGCCATTTAATACTTGGCTGGCTGATTCCTCGGTATTTTTCAAACTATTCACCTACTTTAACAACGGCCTTTGAAACACCTTTAGTCTTACCTTGCAAGAATGGTTCAACTTCGTCTAAGTCGAAGACGTTGCTGATGATGGCATCAACGTTCAAGTCACCACTTTGGAGAAGGGCGATTGAGTCTTCGAATGCATTAGGGTTGATGAATGAACCTTGAACAGTTAATTGCTTTTGGTAAACTTCGTAAGTGTTCATTGAGAAATGAGCATCTGGCTTACCAACACCGAACATCAATACTTGAGCACCCTTGCGAGTAGCTTCGATTGCTTGTTCTTGAGTTTGTGGTAATCCAACGGCTTCGATAACAACATCGTAGTCAGCAGGAAGCTTGTCACGAGTCGTGTTGAATGTGTTGGTAACACCTAATTTTTCACGGTTGAGATCCAACTTTTCGTCGATAATTCCGGCCAAGTCAACTTGATGAACACCATAAGCTTGGAGGATTTGGGCGAACAATTGACCCATGAAGCCATCACCAATAACTAAGGCTTTTTGGTATGGTGTCAATTTAAGTAAGTCGATACCATGAACGGCACATGAGATTGGTTCGATAACAGCAGCATCCTTCAAAGATACGTTGTCAGGAATAGGGTAAACGTTTGTGGCAGGAGCAGTGAATGATTCTTCAAGGCCACCATTACGAGTTACACCAACGGCTGAGAGGTTGTCACAGAGTTCTGGACGGCCAGTGTGGCAGTAGAAACATTTGCCACAGTAGATGTTAGGGTCAACAGTGACACGATCGCCAACTTTGAAGCCATCAACGTTTGAACCAACTTCGGAAATAACACCTGAGTTTTCGTGACCAAAGACGATTGGAGGAACAGCATCAGCTGAACCTGGAAGGCCGTTATAAAGGGCGTGATCAGTACCACAAACACCAGCGTAAGCAGTGTCGACACGTACTTCGTCAGGCTTTAATTCTGGCTTGTCAATGTCTTGAATTTCCATGTGTTGTTTTCCAGTAAATACAAGTGCTTTCATAATATAAATAATCTCCTTTTAATATCCGTTATTCCACAAACGTTTGCGGAATGTGTCAAAAAAATAATCTGTTACTTGTTGTATTCTTTCAAAGCTAAGGCAAAGTCACCGACTGTTGCTGAACCATTTTCTTTGACCAGCGGCATCACGATATATTTATCGAGGTCACCAACGTCAACGTAATTGTTCAGTAAGTCATTAAACTGTGCCCGAACCTTCTTCAAGAAGTCCTCGCTGACAACACCGCCGCCAAAGACAATCTTGGCTGGACGGAGCATTAAGGTGACTTGAATTGCTGCTTGAGCAACGTAGAACGCCATAATGTCCCAAGTGTGATCCGTTATCGGAACATCTTGCCCCTTCTTACCAGTTCGTGGTTCAAATGTTGGTCCTGAAACCAAGCCTTCCAAACAGTCGCCATGGTAAGGGCAAATTCCCTTAAAGTTAAGGTCGTCCGGATGACGTTTCAAACGAACGTGCCCCATTTCGGGATGGCCGATATCACCAACGAAGTTTCCGTTGACAATTGCACCAGCACCAACTCCGGTACCAATGGTGTAATAAACCAACGAATTAATTTTTTCGTTGAACAGCGTTGCCATCACGTACTCGCCATAAGCGGAGCCGTTAACATCGGTTGTCCAACTAATTGGGATATCAAAATCCTCTTTAATCCGACCTACAAAGTTTGTATTGGCCCAGCCTTTTTTCGGGGTATTTGTAATGTACCCGTACTTAGGCGAGTTCTTACGAAGCTCAATTGGTCCAAATGAAGAAATCGAGATTGCCTTGAGATCCTTGAACTGCTTGAAGTAATCAACAGTCTTTTGTAAGGTCTCTTTTGGAGTGGTCGTAGGAAACTGCGTCCGATCCAAAATCCGGTAATCCTCGTTACCAACGGCACAAACAAATTTTGTACCACCAGCTTCAACACTACCTAACAACATGTAAATCTCACCACCTTATGAAATTGTTGTTCATCAAGTTACTTGTGAATGCTTGTTCAATATAAAACATTTTTGATCGAAGTGCAATGAAAACAGTGACGGTATTTACATACGTCTTTTTCATAATTATCTTCAGGTCTAGACCACAAACGTTATATATCAGTGAAAATCGTCAAAAAACTTTTTTTCTTTAATATTTTGGTACTCATTTTCTTGGTGACAGACTCGTCCGAAATCCATTCCTTCAATAGTAAGAAGAGCCGCAATGGAATCGGTACCAGAAAGAATCGGAGAACAAATTGATCAAAATGCTCACTCAATTTCATGCAACCGTTTGCATTTTATTTTAAAAGGTGTCATAATACAAAATGTAAACGCTATTATAATTTATATTTTTGAATTGGAGGAATCACAAATGGATGAAGTAAGTAGTTCAGCAGCGACTAAGAAGTCTGGTTTACCCACGCTTCCTGCCAGCACAATTTGGATGATTAACTTTGGCTTCTTGGGTGTGCAGATTGCATTTACCCTGCAGAGCTCACAGATGAGTCGGATCTTCCAAACCATCGGGGCAGACCCTAATAAGTTGGGGTGGTTCTTTATCTTGCCACCACTTGCCGGATTAATTGTTCAACCGATTATCGGTTACTATTCAGATCGAACTTGGGCACCAAAATTGGGTGGCCGTCGATTACCTTATTTGGCACTTGGAACTCTGATTGCCATTATCGTCATGTGTCTGTTGCCTAACTCGGGAAGTTTCGGGTTCGGGTACGCGTCCATTACGGCCCTGGTGTTTGGGGCCGTTACCGTTGCCTTACTGGATGTGTCGTCAAACATTGCGATGCAGCCATTTAAGATGATGGTTGGTGACATGGTTAACGATGATCAAAAGAGTTACGCATACGGAATTCAAAGTTTCTTATCAAATGGTGGTGCGGTCATCGCAGCCATCTTCCCATTCATCTTTACCTCATTAGGTGTGGCCAACACCGCTAAGAAGGGGGTTGTCCCACAATCAGTTGTGATTTCATTCTACGTTGGGGCCGCCATCCTACTACTTACCAGTCTGTTAACGATCTTCAAGGTTCATGAATATGATCCTAAAACTTACGCCAAGTATCACGGCATTACTGAAGAAGCCAACTCAACTGGTGGCAACTGGTGGAAATTACTGAAGAAGGCACCAAAAGTATTCTGGACTGTTACCTTGGTTCAATTCTTCTGCTGGGTTGCCTTCCAATACCTCTGGACATACTCTGCCGGAGCCATTGCCAGCAACGTTTGGAACACAACCAACGCAACTTCTGCAGGTTATCAAGCTGCCGGAAACTGGTACGGTGTTCTCGCTGCCGTTCAATCAATTGCCGCCGTTATCTGGTCATACGTTTTGGCTAAATTACCAAATAACCACCATAAGTTAGGCTATTCATTAAGCTTGGCGCTTGGTGCAATTGGATTTATTTCCGTCTTCTTCGTTCATTCACAGTACATTTTGATCGTGTCATTTACCCTCGTTGGAATGGCATGGGCATCTATGAACACTTACCCATTAACAATGGTTACCAACGCCTTGTCTGGTGAGCACATGGGGACTTATCTCGGACTATTCAACGGTTCAATCTGCCTGCCACAAATTGTTGCCTCACTTGCCAGCTTTGGTTTGTTCCCATTACTTGGAAACGCACAACCAAACATGTTCCTGTTAGCCGGTATCATCATGGCCTTGGGAGCAGTCTCAGTTGGATTTATTAAAGAAACTTATCGAGCATAGAAAGGACATTAACTTATGAAAAGAACTTTTGAAGTAGCGCCCTGGAATATTGTGACCCATGATTTCAAGCCTGAAGACAAACGCCTGCAGGAATCAATGACCAGCCTTGGAAATGGTTATATGGGGATGCGTGGCTTCTTCGAGGAGAACTATAGCGGTGACAGTCTTGCCGGCGTTTATCTCGGTGGTGTCTGGTATCCTGATAAGACCCGGGTTGGCTGGTGGAAAAACGGCTATCCAGATTACTTTGGTAAAGTTGTCAACGCGGTTAATTTCATTAAGATGAACATCAAGATTAATGGTGACGCCGTTGACCTCGCTAAGGATCAATTCAGCGATTTTGAATTGAACCTGGATATGAAACAAGCATTGTTAACCCGCTCATTTACCGTTACTAAAGGAGATGCCAAAGTTGGCGTTAAATTTGAACGTTTCTTGAGTGTTGCGCAGCAAGAACTTTCCGTCCAGCGGGTTTCCGTTAAGAATCTTGGTTCAACGAAAGTCGATCTGACAGTTGATTCTTCAATCGATGCCGATGTGAAGAACGAAGACGCCAATTATGACGAACGGTTCTGGGAAGTCCTTTCAACCAAGCAGGGAACCGATAGTGGAAATGTCGTTGCTAAAACGACGCCGAATGCATTTGGCACCCCACGTTTTACCTCAGGGATGGAAATGCGCAATGTGACGGATTTGAAGGCAGTAAATGTTTCTCAGCCAAACGACAAAGAAGTTGTTAATCAGTTCACAGGCGAGTTGGCACCAAACGACTCAGCCCAACTTGAAAAGCGTGTGATTGTCGTGACCTCACGGGATTATGATTCAACAGAATCTTTAACGGCTGCCATGACTCAATTGAGCGATCAAGTCGCAAGTCAATCCTATGACGAGTTGTTTGCTGCTCACACAAAGATTTGGGCAGATCGTTGGAATAAGTCTGACATCGTCATTGATGGGGATACCGAGGCACAACAGGGAATTCGCTTCAACTTGTTTGAACTCTTCTCCACATACTACGGTGAAGATTCACGGTTGAATATCGGTCCTAAAGGCTTTACTGGTGAGAAGTACGGTGGCGCCACTTATTGGGATACCGAAGCGTTCGCCGTTCCTGTTTATCTGGGAATCACCGACCCCAAAGTGACACGCAACTTATTGATGTATCGATACAAGCAGCTTGATGGTGCCTACCATAACGCCAAACAGCAGGGCCTCAAGGGCGCTTTGTTCCCAATGGTGACATTTGACGGAATCGAGTGTCATAACGAATGGGAAATCACCTTTGAAGAAATTCACCGAAATGGTGACATTGCCTTTGCGATTTATAATTACACCAGATACACGGGTGATACGTCATACGTCCTAAACGAAGGCTCAAAGGTGTTAACTGAGATTTCCCGTTTCTGGGCTGATCGGGTTCACTATAGCCAACGAAACAAGAATTACATGATTCACGGCGTTACTGGTCCGGACGAGTATGAAAACAACGTTGATAACAACTGGTACACCAACATTTTGGCCCAGTGGACGTTGAAATACACACTTGAAATTCTCAAAGAAGTTTCACCAGAACAGGCTCAGAAGTTAAATGTCAGCGATGACGAAAAGAAGCATTGGCAAGATATTGTTGATCATATGTATTTGCCTTATGACAAGGATCTTAATATCTTTGTTCAACATGACGGCTTCTTGGACAAAGACCTCAAGCCGGTCTCAGAAATTCCTGCCGACCAACTGCCACTTAACCAGAATTGGTCATGGGATAAAATCTTGCGTTCGCCATACATCAAGCAGGGAGATGTTCTTCAAGGAATTTGGGACTTCATCGATGATTTCACGCCGGAAGAGAAGAAATCGAACTTTGACTTCTACGAGCAATACACGGTTCATGAATCAAGCTTGTCACCGGCTAATTACTCAGTCTTGGCAGCTGATCTTCACTATGAAGAAAAGGCCGTTGAATTGTATGAGCGGACTGCTCGACTTGACTTGGACAACTACAATAACGACACCGTCGACGGCCTGCATATTACAGCGATGACCGGTGGCTGGATTGCAGTTGTTCAAGGATTTGCCGGCATGCGGGTTCGGGATGGTGAAATTCATTACGCACCATTCCTACCGAAGAAATGGTCACACTACTCATTCAGACAGGTCTTCCGTGACCGTCTGATTGAAGTTGACGTCGACCAGGATGGGTCGCACTTCAAATTAATCAGTGGCGAGCCGATCACAATTGACGTAGCCGGAAAGCCGGTTAAGTTAGCTTAATAAATAGTTGAATAGTCATTAAACAAGTCAGGAGCTGTCGATAAGCTCCTGATTTTTTTGTGGCCGTAAACGCAGTTGCAACAAGGCGTAGCGCAGTCAAAATAGTTGACCACCGTGACAAATCAGCGGATACTAATCATATAAATTAAAACAATTTGCACAATAATATGACACGCGATTGATTATTTTGGGAGGCTTGAACATGACACTTAAAGTAGGCGTAATTGGGGCAACCGGAATGGCTGGCAGTGCAATTGTCAACGAAGCTGTTCGCCGTGGCTTTGAAGTAACAGGATTTGTTCGCAATGCAGATAAAGCACGGGACATGCTGCCGGACGGGGTCAAACTAGTGACGAAGGACGCCTTTGAAGTTCAACGCGTTGATATTTCAGACTTGGATGTCTTAGTTGATGCATTTGCCACCCACGATATGAGTCAGGCATATAAGCACGTTGACTTGGCTGCTCGACTGGTTGAATTGGCAAAAAATACTGATAAGCCCCGGCTGTTCTTCATACTGGGAGCTGCCAGCCTTGAAACCGGCAACGGACATCGGTTAATTGATAAGCTTGAAAAGATGCCCAATAACGAATCGTTTATTGAGGTGCCACGCCAACAGTTTAAGGAATACCAACTGTTAATGAATACCAAGAATGTCAATTGGGTTGCGGTTTCACCGAGCGCTAATTTTAAGCCGGGGGATGCGACAGATTTTGTGCTTGGGAAAGACAGTTTGTTGACCAATGCAGCTGGCAAATCAGAAATTACTTCGGAAACGATGGCTAAAGTGATTAATGATGAAATGGAACATCCAACTCATCATAATGAACGATTTACAGCTGTCGGCCAATGATCAGGTCTCTTTAGAAGTTATAGGGGCTTAATGGCCAGATCGGAAATAATTTGTTGGCTTTTTAAGGGTAACTTAAGATTGATTCAATATAATTAATTAGTTAATGCAATAGTGACAACCTGTTTCTGGGGGAATTTAAATGAAACAATCAAAGCTGACAGCAGTGTTGTTAACACTTACATTGGGGATTGGAACCGGTATTGTTGATACTGGTTATTTGATGTCCCCTCGTGATGCGTTGGCCGCTGACACAGCGACAACGGGGGAATCAACACCACAGTCTGATTTTAAGTGGTCCTTTGATTCTGTAAACAAAACAGCAACCGTAACGGGCGCTAATGTCTGGTTTGGTCAATCGGGGAATACCGAAAGTAGCGTCGTGATTCCTGATACGGTTACCAATGATGGCCAAACATATAAAGTAACCAGTATTGGTAGTCATGCATTTGACTACCAGGACGGCGTTGTGAGCGTGACCCTCCCGAAATACTTAACAACGATCGGAGAGTCGGCTTTTGCGTATTTGAAAAATTTGACCAATGTTGATTTCTCTCAAGCAACGAATTTAAAAACAATTGGTAATTTGGCTTTTGTCGGCCTTCAACAGACGACACCAATTACACTACCGGACTCAGTGACAACTATTGGCCGACTGGCGTTTGCGTATGCCCACGTTTCTCAAGTGAATTTGGGACAAAGCGTTCAAACAATTGGCGAGAAAGCCTTCGCTGCGATGGACAATTTGGCAAAAGTATCGCTTAATTCCAATTTGGTGAGCATCGGGGATCAAGCCTTTGTTTATGATAGTAAACTCTCTGACGTTAATTGGTCGGATGCAACCTCACTTAAAGATATTGGCGAAGGCGCCTTTGTGTATGCGGGACTTAAAGGAACCATTCCAATTCCTGCTGCTGTTCAAAGCATTGGCAATCAAGCGTTTGCTGGTAATCAAATTACCGGAGTCACGTTTGATGATGCACTTAAAACTATCGGGACATCTGCTTTTGCCTACAATAAAATTACAAACACCGTGACAATTCCTAAAGGTGTGACATCAGTCGGGATCCAGGCTTTTGTTGGCAACCTGATCAAAGAAGTTGACCTTTTAGGAAGCTCATCAATT
>NZ_JAXGWW010000066.1:0-9736 GCF_040773105.1 Lentilactobacillus sp. | reverse complement strand
GATTGAGCCAGTAGCCCCAATAATTAAGATATTCTTCATATTTTCTCTCCTGAGTCTAAAATGATTTTTGTTAACGAATCTGCTTCAATGGTTCTTTACGGATGACATTGATAATAGTTGCCGCAACAATCAAAAAGAAGCCGATTAGCATGATACTATGAAGACTCTCGAATAAAATTCTTCGCATCTCTGGAATTAAGTTTTGTGGTAAATTGCTGGCAGTTTCAGGATCGGTCAGTTGGTTCATTTGGGCAACAGTAATTTGTCCATTTGTCTGTCCAACTAAATTTGCAATGCGTAAGCTCAATATTCCACCGTAAATAGACGCCATTAAGGTCTGCCCTAGTGTACGAGATAACAAACCAAATGTTGTGGAAACATTGACTAACTCCGCCTTTACACCGTCTTGAATCGAAACCTGCATTGGTGTAAAAGCTAACCCTACTCCAAAACCTTCAAAGGCACCACTCATCATCAACCACCAGTAAGGACTGTTTTGTGTGGCTATTATTAACGAAATCGCCGACAAAAATACACTGATCAGTCCTATCTTCACGATTTTCTTAGCAGGAATGTTTCGCATCAGATTGGCGGTTAGCCGAGTTCCAATTAGCAACAAAACTGAAGACGTAATCTGAGTCATTCCTGCTCTAGTCGCACTGGTTCCTAACAAGCCTTGTGCCCACATCGGCGAATAGATACTATAGCAAATAAAGAAACCATTCATCAAAAACATAATGACGTTTTGTGATTGAATCTTCCAATCACTTAATAATTTAATTGGAATTAAGGGATTATCCAAATGACTCTCAACTGCAACAAAAATCCCTAAACTACCAAAACCCAAAATAAGTAAAGTAATGGCTCGGAGTTGACTAACAGCTAATGCATCGCCAGCAAAAAGTAGAAAAATCAAAGCCATTGAAAGAGTGCTCGCCCCTAAGTAATCAAATTTGGTTACTATTTGCGACTGTTTATCTTCATAATAGGAAAACTGCAACATGATTATCGCTAAAATTCCGATGGGTAAGTTAATTAAAAAAGCCCAGTGCCAAGAATAATAATCGACAATAAAGCCTCCAATTATTGGACCAATGACGGTAGATAAAGTATATGCAGCTATAACCCTTGCCAATGCATGAGCACGCTTTACCACATCCGGATATAATTTGGCATAGATGATAAAGGGAATTGAGACCATCCCTCCAGCACCAATTCCCATAAATCCTCTAGCGATAATCAAGGTCAACATACTCGTAGCTAACCCACCCACTAATGAACTAAAAACAAAGATCAGGGTTGCGACTTGGAAAATCCGCTTATTCCCAAAAATATCGGCGATTCTACCCCAAAGAACAGTACTAACAGCCGTTCCTAATAAAAAAAGTGAACTAATCCAGCCTAAGTAACGAATTCCTTGTAAATCACTAACAATCTCTGGCAAAGCTGTATTGACGATGGTTGCATCCAACCCTCCCATAAAGTTTGCTAATAACAACGCAATAGTTGCTACAACTAATTTTCGTTTACTCACTCTTGCCACTCCTAAAATAAGTTTGACTGGATGCTGTAATTTGCCAGCTTCTGTCGATTTTCTCCAATTTTGTAAACCAACGGAGCGGCCAAGTATTTTGAAAGCTATAGATTCTTGTTCCCAATAGATTTTCCGTTGTTACTGTGGCGTTTGTGGAACTGATCAATTGTACAGTAACTTTTTTCTTCATTAGTCAAATTCGCCCCCGCTTCATTTGGTATAACCGTTCCTCTCGCGTTTGCTTCTCACCAGTAATATGAGTGAAGATTGCTTTTAAGGCATTCCATTCAGTTAATCTGAAAAAGTCTTTTTGAATAATTGCTTCTATATGATTACAAGCAACTTGAAGTACTTGTTCTTCTTGATTCATTTTGTTCCACCCATCTATTAAGGAAATCAGTTTCTTTCGGTATTTCTTATTATGAGACAGGTAGCATGTGCAAACAATGGTCAAAAAATCCACTTCCGTGACTTATGCCACCCTTTTAAGGAATGAGTGGCAAAAAATTATGGAAGAACGTACAAAACGATTTTCTTCTTTTCATGAAGAAAATCGTTTAGAAAAACAAAAAGCTGGCGATTTTATTTATTACCATGTAATATCGCATCTGTTCCGCCACGAACTAATTTGCAAGTTATTTCAATGACATCTTCAATGGATTCAGTTTTGTCGTTTGCAACCCATTGTTGATAAATCTGCATGCCTGTGTTCTCAATATACTTTAAGAGAACTTCTCGCTCAAAATCAGTCAGTTTCTTAAACTCAGGAGAATTGTCCCAGGTACTCAGCATGACTTTATCGATCATTTGCTGACGAATTCCTGAATAAACCCGATTCGTGGAAATCCTGTCATAGGCCGGTCCCATCTTATTTGAGTACTCAAAAAATGCTCGAAAACTTTTTTCCAAATCACGAGGGTACTCATAATCACCAATAATCTTCAAATAATCCTCACTGTAGCGGTTTTGTAATTCCGCTAAAAGATCATCTAAAGTGGGATAATAACGATAAAAGGTCTTTTTGTTAATCTCTGCCCGCCTTGCCAATTCCGTTACGGTAATATGCTGATAATCTTTTTCCACGATTAAACTCTCAAACGCTTTATAAATTCCCTTGATTGTTTTTTGAACTCTTAAATCTTCATAGCCCGTTGATTTCATCTTAAAAACCACCTAACTTAAATTGATCAAATAACTATGAATCCAAGTATAAGTGATATTCTAAAATATGAACAGTTAAGAGCTATTTATCTCCAACCGACCAAGGAAGGAAAACAGGCGAGGTTTAAAAATACCCCCAAATTAGTGTTACTTTTGGGTGTTTGCAAGGCCCAACAGTTTGTATTCACTTATACAATTGCTCACGGTCAAGTAAATCAACCTGTCAATCCGTTCTATTTGAATAACCGGCTTAAGACCATCCGAAAGCGGCACCCTGAGTTAACTAAAACTCATCCCCATGCCTTAAGACACACCTTTGCGACGATTGCTCACCAAGGTAGTGCCTCTATGGAAGAGATTTCAAGGGCGCTTACTCACTCCGACACGAAAACCACCAAAGATTACATTGATACCCCAGCCATTGTCACGTTATCAACTTTTAATAAATTTGAAAGCCAATTGATGAAGGCAAAAGAAAAGCCAGCAAGCCCAAACGGCTTTGCTGACCAATGAAAGGTATTCTCATAAACTCGTCATGATTTTAAACAAGAACCAATCAATCTTTACTTTTTAGATGCTTCGGATAGTCTCTGACTACCCGGCATATCAACGCTTTACATTTATGCGTCCCCCGAGAGTCGAACTCGGATCATGAGGACCGAAATCTCATGTGCTATCCATTACACTAAGGACGCCTTACACCATCTAATTATAGCGGTTGCTGCATAATAATACAACCGCTTCGCCTATGAAAATTCACGGGCAACCCGATCGGCGTGATCTTCCAGGTACCACATCAGCTTGTCACCGTCTTTTTCGAAGTCGGATTCAAATGAATCACCAATTGGTGGAATCGATTTGAGCAGCTGGTTATTGAGGCCAAAAACTTGAATCTCCTTGCCAACTAATTTGCCGGTGTCGTAGTGTCCCTCTTCTGCTTCATCCAAATAGCCTTGAAAGGCATCTTCAATCACCTGCTTCATGAGTCCGTCCCTGGTTGTTTCCGGGTGGCGAGCTTTTTCGATGGCAAATTTATCTTCAAATTCACGGATATTTTCTGGGTAATCTAGGGACATATTTGTACCTCCAATAATTTCATTACTGCCACCATTATAATGCAGGAATTTCACAAAAAGCACGTATATTATTTATAGACGACCAAATTCCACACATTGTCCTTGCATTTCCCCTCTGAATAGTTGAACATATAGGGTGTGAAGTGCTTTCATCATCATGTTGGGAGGTAATATCATGACACAAGCAATCACGGTTGAAGAATCACGTGAATTAGATGATAAAACAATCAATAAAATCGGCATCCCTTCCTTAGTTTTAATGGAACGGGCCGGGTTAAAGATTTATGAAAATATGTTGGCGAACCCGGATCTGGACTTAAGCAACGTCCTCATTCTGGCTGGAACCGGCAATAACGGCGGCGACGGTCTGGTTGTTGCCCGCCTATTGGCCACCCATGGCTACAAAGTATCAATTTTAACCGTTGGCAATCCGGATCACGCAAGTGCTGACCACAAGGCACAGGCCCACATTTGTGACTATTACCAAATCCCCAAGGTCTTCATGGATGCCAATTTTGACAAATTTACGACGCTGGTGGATTCCTTATTTGGCAGTGGCTTGTCACGCAATGTTGGCGGGGATTACGCTACCGTGATCGACAAAGCCAACGCCTCAGCAGCCAAGATTCACGCTGTCGACATCCCATCCGGCTTAAATGGCGATACCGGTGAAGTAATGGGGACCGCCATCAAGGCGACCTCAACGTCGACCATCGCTTATCCCAAGGTGGGTATGCTCAAAGAACAGGCCAAACCATACACCGGCACGATTTACGTCGATGATATCGGTATTTACCGCGGCAATACGTTTGAAAATGAATAATTATTAATATAACATTAACCTAACGAGAATTTTCTCATACTATGGAGGTGCCAAAATGGCTGATAAGAAAACCCAAGGCTATATGAACGTTCACGACGCCGACCCGGACATCATTGTTGACCTGAAGTACGCAACCAGCGATAATTTTACGCACCAGGTTGTTTATGATTTTGACCAGGCGATTTCTCGAATTGACACCGTCAAAAAGCTCGCCCAGGCAAGCAAGGCGCTAAAGGACAAGGGCTATCGCATCAAAATTTGGGATGCCTATCGCCCGACTTACGCGCAAAAGCGGCTGTTTGACGTTTATCCCGACCCGATTTGGGTAGCGGAACCGGATCCAAATTTTAGCCACCAAAAGGGCGTAACCTTTGATTTGACACTAACTGACAAGGATGGCAACGACATTGAAATGCCAACTGCCTTTGACGACTTCACCGGTGCTGCCAAGCGCAACGAAAAATCATCATGGACACCGGCAGCCCAAAAGAACTACGATATTCTTAATGAAGCCATGCGACAAGCAGGTTTTGTCGGATATGAAAACGAATGGTGGGACTTCCGCGACTCGGATGCAGACGCGTTTGGACCTCTAGAAGCCGATCCAAAAGATTACTAAATCAGATATTAGGAGTATATGATATGAAAGTTGGAATTATTGGTGCTGGTCCAAGGGGGATTTTATTGACCTCCCAGTTGTTTAATCAATATAAATATCACAGTGACCAAACGGAAAAACTGTCGATTACCCTGTTTGACCCGTATGGCATTGGTGGCCGCGTCTGGCGAACGGATCAATCAGACGAACTGATTATGAATAGTGCTGCTGATCAAATCACCCTGTTCACCGATTCGTCCGTCAACATGTCCAGCAAAGTCTATGACGGCCCTTCTTTATTCGAGTGGGCCAGAAGTGATGACGCCAATCAGTATTTGGCCAAAAACGGCTACTCGTCCGATATCATCGCCGCGGCCGCTCAGGTCCAAATTAACGGTTATGCGCCACGCGTTTTATTTGGCGCCTACATCAAGTGGTTCTACGAGGATCTGATTAAACAGCAGCCAACTGAAATTTCAACTTCTGTGATGAAATCACAAGTTGTCAGTCTGACTTATAACGATTCAAAAAAGCCAGTCATTAAGACTAATGAGGGCACTTATACATTTGACAAAGTGGTCATGAGTCTGGGCCAACAGGAAAATTACCTCAACGACGACGAACAGAAGCTCGCCTCCTATGCGCAGGATAATGCCTTGACGTATATTGCCCCAACTCATCCCGGTGATGCTGATTTAAGCGACATTCCGGCTGGCGAGCCCGCAATCATCCGCGGTTTAGGCCTCAGCTTCATCGACTATATTTCTGAACTCACCCTCGGTCGTGGTGGCCATTACATGCAAAATGAGGATGGCAGTTTATTCTACCAGCCATCTGGTCGCGAACCGCGAATCATCGCCGGTTCTCGTCGGGGCATGCCGTACTATCCAAAGCCAATCAATGAAAAGGGCTACGGCGAATGTGCGGTTCCAAAGTTTTTGACGCAGGAAAACATTCAAAAGAACTTGGTCGACGGCAAGCTGCCCTTTGATAAATTCATGGACCTTTTGCTTTTAGACTTAAAACTCGTCTTCTATAAGTTGACCATTAACGATAAATATCCTTATAAGAGCGCTACTGAATTTGAACAGGAATTCTTAACCAACGACGATAAGACAGCCGTTCTCAAAAAGTTTGGTTTCGAAGAAGAAGATGCCTTTAACTGGGATTTTATCGTGAACCCATTTAAGGATGTCCAGGCCGTTGGAACTGAAGACTACCAGTCAATTATCATCAATTGGCTGAATCAGGAAGTCGACGATTCACTCAAGGGGTCTAAGACTGGCCCGCTGGCTGCCGCACGAGATCTTCTCAGAGATTTTCGCCCAGCATTTAGGGAAATCTTGGCTAACGATTATTTCACCGACCAAGATGATGCCGAAAAATTCTGGGGCGTGCTGGATTCCACGATTAATTTCTTAATCATGGGACCGCCGGTTGTCCGTACCAAGGAGTTATCGGCCTTGATTCGCAGCGGTGTTGTCACAATTTTGGCGCCGGGAATGGAAGTCAAGGGACAGGACGGTTGGTTCGTGACCGCCGCTCCTAAACGTAATACGGATAAATTCCGGTCGGCAACTTTAATTGAGGCCCGGGTACCAAAGGCCAACCTCGACATCTCTGCCAACCCGATTCTAGAAAGCTTAGTTGATGCCAAATTGGCTCGAACACACCAACTCCACATTGGCGATAAAGCTGTCGCAATTAATGCGGTCGACGTTGATCAACAAACCGATCAGTTGCTGGACGCAAACGGCAACGTTCAACCAGACGTTTACATTTGGGGCGTGCCACTGGACGGGTTGCGCTACGTAACCAATGCCGCACCTCGCCCAGGTGTGAACGACACCAACCTGCAGACCGCTGACAAATTGGCAGCGCAGGTACTGGGTTTGCCGGCTGCGGATAATGTTGAAATGGATTAGGCAATATAAATAAAAGGGATAAAGATGAGCAGCATCACTCATCTTTATCCCTTTTTTCGTAGCGCCGGAGCCTGATCAGGTCTCATTGATCACTAATTTTTGACATTCATAAACGACTTATCCGGAATTCGGATCAAGCTGAATCGATCAGCTTGTCGTCCTGCATGTAGGCCAATTCCGTTAAAGAAGTCTTTTTTATACGTGGTGGTAACCGTTGCGACCCAGGCATCTTGGTACCTGGTATCCAGATGATCCAACCACTCTTTATTCCACTTATAGGCTTCTGCTTGGATATTCAAATTGCTCTTTCCATACACTACGGTCGCGTTGGTGCTGTCAACCATGTACTTGCCGCCATCGACATAGTAGGTGTAGTTTTGAATCGGTTTGCGTCCGTTACCATTTGAAACCGTCACATAATCGGATTGATCGGCCCGGTAGCGAATAATCAACGGCTTGTATGAGTAACTGGTAGTAATCCGGTTTTGATCCATCTTCTTGACGTCTTGGAAAAATGTCGCGTAAGACATCCCCCAGAGAAATAACAGGAAAATGGCTAATTCACCAAACGAAATCCAAAAATTGTGCCAAGTGAAGCTCTTTTTTTCAGTCACGATAAGCCGAAGCCGACGGGCCCGCATATCGTGAATAATGTATGCAAAATAAACAATGAGAAGAAGCCAAAGCCCCATCCCAACTAAATTCCAGGCGGATTTCATAATCATTCCCCTTTTTACTATTATTGGTTTTAGTTTACACTATTATGAAGCAGAGTGCGAGTAGGAGCGGGAATAACCGGAGCCTAAGTTGGGTTCGCCGGAAATCGAGTTTGATTTCTGGTGGAGCCGACTTAGGTGCAGGTTGTTGCTCCTACGAACACGTTTAGTGCGAGCCAAGCCGGGAGTCTCCGAGCATTTATTTAATTAGGCCTTTTAGTGCGAATCTTGCACTGGAAGGCCTAATTGAATAAAGCGGAGGAGACTGGCTTGAGGAGCACGTTTAGTGCGAGTCAAAGCGGGAATAACCGGAGCCTAAGTTAGATTCGCCAGAAATCGAGTCTGATTTCTGGTGAAGCTGACTTAGGTGCAGGTTGTTGCTCCTACGAACACGTTTAGTGCGAGTCAAGCCGGGAGCTTCCGAGCATTTATTTAATTAGGGGTTTTAGTGCGCATCTTGCACTGGAAGGCCTAATTGGATAAAGCGGAGGAGACTGGCTTGAGGAGCACGTTTAGTGCGAGTATAAGCGGGAATAACCGGAGCCTAAGTTAGATTCGCCAGAAATCGAGTCTGATTTCTGGTGGAGCTGACTTAGGTGCAGGTTATTGCTCCTACGAACACGTTTAGTGCGAGTCAAGCCGGGGTGGAACTCACCCGCACAGCATTTCTCCTCATACTCCCGCAAATTCGTGTTATATTTGAGTCGTATCTTGATAACCAGAAAATCAATCACGAGGTGACCACAATGTGCACCAGCTTAACGCTGCAAACTTTAAACGAACACGTTCTTTTAGCCCGCACCATGGACTTTCCAGTCAAAGCGGCATGGAAGCCGGTTTTAATTAACCAGCCATCTTATGTAACCGCTTTATCTGGGACCCGTCCCATCAAATATCCTTATATCGGAGGTGGTCGCACTGAGGGGACTGACAACATCTTGGTCGCTGACGGCGTCAACACGCAGGGGCTTAGCTGTGCCGAATTGATGTTTCCACTCAAGGCCCATTACCTGGACGATCCGGTTGATGACAAATTAAACCTGACGCCCCAAGACTTCCTACCATGGGTGCTGGGCGAACACGCCTCCCTTGATGAAGTCAAAGAAGACCTCGACAACATTGCCATCATCGGGAAATACTGGATGGCCGGCGAGGAAGTCTTTGCGTTTCATTGGATTTTGACCGACAAATCCGGCCAAACACTCATCATCGAGCCGACTGTTGACGGCTTGGAAGTCATTTCTGATTCAATTGGCGTGATGACCAATTCGCCAACCTACCCGGAACACATGGATCGTTTGGAAAAAACGCTTGGCGTCACTAACGAAAGTGCCTTGGCGACAAAAGCCCAGGAAATTATCATGAGCCAGGACCTGCCTAAAGCCACCAACACGCCAACTACCCGCTTCTTGGTAGCCGCAGTCAACAAGCTTGGCGCTCAGGAAAGCCGGACCCAATTCGAAGCGCGAAACCGTTTATTTAACGTCCTCGATGACGTGTCAATTCCTTACAAGCCGTCCATGGACGACCACCCGAACTTTAACTACACCCACTACATCTCGGTCCTCGATTCAAGCGACCAGACGTATTACTTCAGATACCACGACTCCGATCAGGTCTTCAGCTTTTCACTGCCGGACCTCCTCTCCCGTTACCCAAGCACCAACCGATTTTTAATTTAAATAGTCATTAATCTTTTGCTGAACCCCTTGGTCATCATTTGAATACTCGGTTATGTTTTCAACTTTTTGCAGTAACTCCGGCGCCGAATTTTTCATCGCATAACCGTCTCCAGCGGCGTTGATCATTTCAAAATCGTTGTCGTTGTCACCAAATGCGGCGACATCCGCCCAGCTCAAATTCCAGCCGTCAAGCAGCATTTCAACCCCTGTTAATTTATCGG
>NZ_JAXGWW010000065.1:0-9826 GCF_040773105.1 Lentilactobacillus sp. | reverse complement strand
TGGTCCATCCTCTCGGCCAACGATGACGGTGTTCACCAGGTTCAAGAAGAGTCCGTGTTCGACGACGCCGGTCAGTTGATCCAGTTCAAGTGCCAACTCATTTGGATGGTCAATTCGGCCTAAATGAAGATCGATAATATGATTATTCGAATCCGTCGTGACGTATTTGCCATCCTTCATTCGAAATTCGGGTTTGTATCCGCGGTTTTCCAAACGTTTAAATAATTGTTGGCTGCCATAGGGGATAACTTCCAGCGGGAGCGGAAAGGCACCTAACTGATCAACCATTTTGCTCTCGTCGACGATCCACATATTTTTGTGTGAGTTGATGGCAACAATTTTTTCCCACAAATGAGCACCGCCGCCGCCTTTAATTCCTTGAAAGTTTTGATCGACTTCGTCAGCGCCGTCGATTGTCAAATCAATATGGTCAACTTCATCGATGCCCTTAGTTGGAATACCCAAACTGTTGGCCTGCTTGCGAGTTCGCTCAGAGGTTGGTACGCCGACAATTGAAAGGTGCTCGTCTTTTACCCGTTGTCCCAGTGCATCCACCATGAATTTAACGGTTGATCCGGTTCCGAGACCCACAATCGTGTTGTTTTCGATGAATTTGACAGCTTCTTGGCCGACCAATTGTTTGAGTTCGTCTTGATGTGTCATATTTTGTCCCCTCATTTCAAAGTTGTTTAAAGGTTTTACTACACTCTAATACTGCGATAAATTACCGCGCTTGTCAATCTATCCAAACGGTGCGACATAGTTTATACTACAATGATAGAATAAATGAGAAAAAGGAGCCAGACTTATGAAACGTGGATTTGAAATTGTTTCAAAATATAACGATCAGGATTTGAACGTCCCTTACCGAACAACTAATCATGCTGCCGGCTATGACTTTGAAAGTGCAGTTGATATGGTGATTCCCTCGATTTGGAAAAGCAACTTTTTGAAAGTCCTTTGGTCAATTAAGCACGAAAAAGCGGTCGACTCGACCGCCCTTGAAGGGGCCAAAAAAGTCCTCAAGCCGTTTTTAATTCCAACTGGCATCAAGGCCTACATGCAGCCCGATGAGGTCTTGATTATCGCTAATCGCTCCAGCAACCCGCTCAAACGTGGGCTGGTGATTCCAAACGGGATCGGCGTGATTGATTCGGATTACTATAATAATTCTGCTAATGAAGGCGAGATCTTCGTTCAGATTTTAAACTTTGGCATTTCGGATATTCACATCAAAAAGGGTGAACGAATTGGCCAGGGGATCTTTATGCCATTTTTGATAAGTGATCAAGATGATGATCAAAAAAAGCAAACCCGAAACGGTGGTTTTGGTTCATCTGGTCAATAATTTATAAGATGCCTTAAAGTCCACGGTTATTCGGTCGAAGTTTAGTAATAAAGTGCTAAAATGTTGATAGTGTAAGTAAGAGGAGAATTTAGTTGGCAAAAGTTAAAACACAATTTGTATGTCAAAACTGCGGCTACATTTCCCCAAGGTATTTGGGCCGCTGCCCGAATTGCAACCAGTGGAATACGTTAGTTGAAGAGACGATTGCACCGAAGAACAGTACCATGGCAACCCAGAGTCTTAGACGAAACGGAATCCATGATAACAAGCCCGAGGCGATTAACAAAGTTGAATTTCACCAAGATGTCCGTTTTAAGACGGAAATGGAAGAACTCAACCGCGTGCTTGGCGGCGGTGTGGTTCCCGGCTCACTGATTTTAATCGGCGGAGATCCCGGAATTGGTAAATCGACTTTGATGCTTCAAGTATCCGGTCAGCTCAGCAAATCTGGCACAATTCTTTATGTATCAGGAGAAGAGAGCGCCAGCCAAATTAAGATGCGGGCTGACCGTCTCGGAGTTAACGGTGACAATTTGTTTGTTTATCCTGAAACCGATATGGACGTCATCAAAGACACAATCAACGATATGAAGCCTGATGCGGTGATCATCGATTCGGTTCAAACCATGCAGATTCCAGAATTACAATCGGCCACAGGCTCGGTTGCCCAGATTCGGGAAGTGACCGCCGACTTGATGAATATTGCCAAGGGACAGGGGATTACGGTATTCGTTGTTGGCCATGTAACCAAGGGCGGCGCAATTGCCGGTCCCAAAATTTTGGAACATATGGTTGATACTGTCCTTTACTTTGAGGGCGACCTTCACCACTCGTACCGGATTTTGCGAACGGTAAAAAACCGGTTTGGCTCAACGAACGAACTTGGGGTTTTTGAAATGCGGACTGACGGTTTGCGGGAAGTCAAGAATCCTTCGGAGATTTTTCTGGAAGAACGGCTGAAGGATGCAACCGGATCAGCAATCGTGGTTTCCATGGAGGGAACCCGGCCAATCCTCGTTGAAATTCAAGCCCTGGTCACGGCATCTGTATTTGGAAATGCCCAACGAACGGCAACCGGCCTCGACCGCAACCGTGTTTCCTTAATTATGGCAGTTCTTGAAAAACGGGCCGGCTTAATGCTGCAAAACCAGGACGCCTATTTGAAGGCAGCCGGTGGTGTCAAACTTGATGAGCCGGCAATTGATTTGGCAGTTGCCGTCAGCATTGCATCGTCATACAAGAACCGGGGGACCAGCCCGACTGAGTGTTATGTTGGCGAACTGGGGTTAACTGGCGAAATTCGGCGAGTAACACGAATTGAGCAGCGGGTTGCCGAAGCCCAGAAGCTTGGGTTTAGACGTGTGTTGGTTCCCGCAAATAATCTTCAGGGATGGAACCCGCCCAAGGGCATCGACGTGGTTGGTGTTTCAACGTTGTCCCAAGCCTTGAAGCTTGCACTGGGTTAATGATTGATTTTTGAAAGAAGGCGATATTTTTGAAACGAAAGAGAATTGTTCAGATTGTTTTTACGTTAGGTGGTGCCGCAATTGGTGCCAGCTATTTTCCAATGCTGTGGCTACTGCTTCAGGTAAGGTATGGCACGCTGTTCAACAACACTGCTACAAATGCAGTTGTGGGTGCAATTATTTTTTATATTATTTCGTTGTTGAGCGGTAATTATATTTTGAAGATGATTGATCGAATGGAAGCCAGACTGACCAAGCAGAGCCCATTATCGTTGTTTTTTGGGACACTGGGGCTGATTGTTGGCCTGGTCATTGCGATCCTGATTTCGATTGTCTTCTTTAGAACCCATACGTTCTTCTTGAATACGATGATTCCAACCATCTTAATGCTTGTTTTAGGCTACTTTGGATTCCGAATTGGAAATACCCAAAGTGATCGTTGGCGTCACGTGTTTCAGTCCCGGCGGAAGTCGGATACCGCAAGGGGTGCTGAAGAAAAGATTATCGACAAGCCGGTTGACAAGAATTATCACCATTACAAAATTTTGGATACCAATATTTTGATTGATGGCCGAATTTACGATGTTGTCAAAACAGGTTTTATCGAAGGCACACTGTTAGTTCCCAAATTTGTTTTGTACGAACTCCAGTACATTGCCGACTCCAGCGATAGTGTTAAACGGGTTCGCGGCCGACGCGGCTTGGATATTTTGAATAAGTTACAAAACGAAAATCTGATTCCAATTGAAATTTACGAGAAGGATTACGGAGACATTGACGAAGTCGACACGAAATTAATTCAGTTGGCCAAAGACGTTGATGGCGTGATTATTACCAATGACTTTAATTTGAACAAGGTGATTCAATTTCAAAACGTGAAAGTGTTTAATATTAACGCGTTGGCAAACTCGTTGAGACAAAAGATTTTGCCGGGTCAAAACCTGAACGTGATGGTGGTTAAGAACGGAACCGAACGTCAGCAGGGGGTTGCTTATCTGGACGATGGCACGATGGTTGTCGTTGAAGACGGGCGTTACTTCTTGAACGACCATATTGATGTTGTGGTGACTTCAGCGATTCAGACGGACGCAGGTAAAATGGTCTTTGCACGTCCGGAGCATTCAACTAAAAATATTTCGGATAAGTCAGAGTCTGAAAAATCAAATGGCAATCGAAAAAATGGGACAAATCACAAGAAGTAGTCGGGTTGCCTTTATTTTTCCGGTAGTTCATTGTAAACTCTAAATATTGACAAAATTTTGATTCATTTTAAGAAAGAGGCGTTATACATTGGCAAACAATGCAATTCGAGTTCGTTATGCTCCAAGTCCAACAGGCCACTTGCATATCGGAAATGCACGTACAGCCATTTTTAATTATTTATTTGCACGGCACAATAAGGGAAAGTTTATTATCCGAATTGAAGATACGGATACGAAACGAAACGTTTCCGATGGTGAAAAAAGTCAGCTCGATAACCTGAAGTGGTTGGGCCTTGATTGGGATGAAGGTCCTGATGTTGGCGGCGACTACGGTCCCTATCGTCAATCAGAACGAAAAGATATCTATACACCTTTGATTCAACAATTGATTGATGAAGGAAAGGCGTATGAGTCATATCGGACTGAGGAACAATTGACAGCTGATCGCGATGCCCAAAAAGCCCGCGGTGAAATGCCTCATTATGAATACGAATATGCTGGAATGACAGAGGATGAAAAACAACAGGCAATTGCCGACGCTAAAGCAAAAGGTTTAAAGCCGGTGATTCGTTTCCGCGTTCCGAAGAGCCACGATTATGCGTGGGATGATATTGTTAAGGGGAAGGTATCGTTTAACTCCGACACTATTGGTGGTGACTTTGTTATCCGTAAGCGCGACGGCATGCCAACTTATAACTTCGCCGTTGTCGTTGACGATCATGAAATGAAGATCAGCCACGTTTTCCGTGGGGATGATCACGTTGCCAACACGCCTAAACAATTGATGATCTATGAAGCATTCGGTTGGCAGGCACCGAAATTTGGCCATATGAGCTTAATTATTAGTGCAGATACCGGCAAAAAATTGAGTAAACGAGACGAGTCCGTTCTTCAGTTTATTGAACAATACCGCAAGTTGGGCTACTTACCTGATGCAATGTTTAACTTCATTTTATTGCTTGGTTGGTCACCCGTTGGTGAAGACGAAATCTTTACCAAAAAGGAATTCATCAAGATGTACGATGAAACTCGCTTGAGCAAGTCACCTGCTAAATTTGATTCCAAAAAGCTTGAGTGGATTAATAATCAATACGTTAAAGAAGCGGATAACAGCACGATCATGGACTTGGCTTTACGTCAGTTGATTGCCGGGGTAAACATTCCCGAAAATCCTGACAACAAGACAATCGAGTGGGCCCGTCAGTTAATCATGCTTTATAAACGGGAAATGAGCTACATGGCTCAAATTAACGATATGGCCTCGGTGTTCTTCCAAGAACCAGATGAAATCGATGGTGATGCATTGGCTGAGATTTCAAATGAAACGGCACCGGTTGTTCTCCATGAATTTCTTGACCGCATCCAAAAATTAACGATTTTTGATTCGGTTGAGATTCTTAAAACCATCAAAGCAATTCAAAAAGACACCAAGATTAAGGGCCGTCAGCTCTGGATGCCGATTCGAATTGCGGTTACTCACGAGATGCACGGGCCAGAACTTCCGGAATCCGTTGAGTTGGTTGGTAAACAAAAAGCGATTGAGCATATCAAACAAACTTTAGCTCAAATTGATAAAGCCTAATTGATAAAAAATATTATTGTTTCGATTGGTCTCGTTGAAATTACAGCGAGACCTTTTATTATGGGTTATAGTTAAACTAATCAAAAAAGTATGAATTATGATATTATTTGACTATATCAAGTAAAGAGAGGAATTCGAAATGTTGCAGATATTTAATACCCTCACGCGGAAAAAAGAGAAGTTTGAACCCATTACCCCAGGTGTCGTTAAAATGTATGTCTGTGGCCCAACCGTGTACAATTACATCCACATTGGGAACGCAAGAAGCGCGATTGCGTTTGATACGGTCCGTCGGTACTTGGAGTATCGCGGGTATAAGGTAAAGTACGTTTCGAATTTTACCGACGTTGACGACAAGATGATTAACGCAGCCCGGGAAAATCATACGACCGTTGAAGCGATCGCCGATAAGTACATCAACGCCTTTAATCAGGATACTGCTGCATTAAATATTTCCAGTGACGTCGTTCATCCACGGGCAACCGAGAACATTCCCGAGATCATTGACTTTGTTAAAAAATTGGTTGATAACGGCTACGCTTATGATGTCGACGGCGACGTTTATTTCCGTGCGCGGAAGTTTCCTACCTACGGCGCGCTGCCTCACATCAACGTTGATCAGCTTGAAATCGGTGCCAGCCAGCACGTCAGTTCAGAAGAAATGGCCAAAAAAGCTGATCCAATCGATTTTGCTTTGTGGAAAAAATCCAAGGGTGATGAAATCTCGTGGGATTCGCCATGGGGCAAGGGCCGTCCCGGCTGGCACATCGAGTGCTCGGTAATGTCAACGAAGTATTTGGGCAAAACAATTGATATTCATGGTGGAGGAGAAGACCTGATTTTTCCGCATCACGAAAACGAACGGGCCCAAAGTGAAGCCAATACAGGACAGACCTTTGTCCGCTACTGGATGCACAACGGCTTCGTGACCATTGGTGACGACAATGAAAAAATGAGCAAGTCGCTTGGAAACTTTATTACCGTTCATGATTTGCTTAAGCATCTGGATGGTCAGGTGATTCGTTTGTTAATGTCAACCACGCACTATCGCCGACCCATTCAATACAGTGACGCCAGTGTGCAAGAGGCCAGCAGCAACCTTAAAAAGCTTCAGACGGCCTTCAATAACCTCACTTATCGGCTCCACAATGCCGACGACGGAGATGATCCAAAGACGGATCAGGAAGTTCGACAGATTGTCGCTGATTTCACGGATGCTATGGACGATGATTTTAACGTTCAAAACGGGATTGCGGCAGTCTATGAGCTTGCTAAATTTGCCAACACATACAGTGAGAGACAGACGGTCTTTAAATTAAGCTTGCAGTTTATCATCAACACGCTGCGTGAATTAGCCGGCGTCTTTGGTATTAAGTTGGAACAAAGCGAACTGAAAGACGATGAAATTTGGGCACTGATTCATGAACGTGAACAGGCCCGTCGTGACAAAGACTTTATCCGCAGCGATGAGATTAGAGAAGAGCTAAAAGCCCGAGGAATTGTACTGGAAGATACGCCACAAGGAACCCGGTTTAGAAAGGAATAATGGATTTAATGATTGATAATTTTTCCCAACTGAATGGGATTGCACTGGCTTATATGGGGGATGCCGCTTACGAAGTCTTTATTCGACGACATTTAATTGCTCAAGGACTGACCAAGCCCAAGCGGCTGCAGCACGTTGCTACCAATTACGTTTCGGCCAAGGCTCAAGCAGCGTTGATTGATTTGATGAAGCAAGAGGGCCTATTAAACGAGACCGAGTGGGATTATTTTAAGCGCGGGCGGAATGCAAACAGCCACACGCACGCCAAAAACACCGATGTGATCACTTACCGGATCTCAACTGGCTTTGAAGCGGTTTTCGGCTACCTGTCATTGAGCGATCAAACAGACCGAATGAAGCACATTGCCGACTGGTGCATTGAACAAGTAGAAAGTGGGAACCTTAAACATGAAAACTAATCATCAACATAACGAACAGCAAAATAAGGACGGCCAAGATGACCATAGCGAAGAGTTCGTCATTGGCCGCCATCCGGTTGTTGCAGCGTTAAAGAGTGAAAATCCGGTCAATAAATTATTTATTCAATCCGGAATCAAGGATGACGACAACATTATTTCAGAGATTATGAAGCTGGCGCATAAAAAGCGCTTGGTGATTTCGAAAGTCCCTAAGCAGAAGTTGGATAAGCTCTCAGACAATCAAAATCACCAAGGGGTCGTTTTATCAATTGCGGCTTTTAAATATGCCAGTATTGATGACTTGTTTGACAATGCTAAGAAGCAGGGTACCGAACCGTTCTTTGTCATTTTGGACAATATCGAAGATCCGCATAACTTGGGATCGATTATCAGAACGGCCGATGCTGCCGGCGTCTCAGGGATTATTATTCCAAAACACCGGGCAGTCGGTTTGACCGCAACCGTTTCAAAAACGTCGGCAGGGGCGATCGAGCGGGTTCCGGTTGCTCGGGTCACGAATCTTTCAAATGCAATTAAAGAATTAAAAGAACGCGGAATGTGGGTCTTTGGAACGGATGTTTCAGGGACTGATTACCGGCGTTGGGATGCTAAAGGATCGGTGGCCGTCATCATCGGAAACGAAGGCAAGGGCATCTCTGCGTTACTCAAGAAGCAGGTAGATGAAATGCTGACGATTCCAATGATTGGCGACATTCAAAGCTTAAATGCCAGTGTTGCTGCCAGTATTCTGATTTATCAAGGCTTTAACTCCCGCCATCCACTATAAAAAAAGTTAAGTTGGTGAGAAATCATGAAAGAAGACTTGTTAATCGTCGATGCCTATAATATGATCGGCAATTGGCCGCACTTAAATAAGCTGAAGCAGGACAATCGTTTGGAAGACGCGCGCGATGAGTTGTTAAAAGAGCTCTCCGAGTACAAAAAATACCGGGACATTAACATGATTGTCGTCTTTGATGCGATGTATGTCCCAGGAAACTCAAAGAGCTTTCGTCAATTTGACATGGAAATTGTGTGGACCAGTAAGGACCAGACTGCTGACAGCTATATCGAAGCCTTGGCTCATAAGCGGCAGAATCGCTTTACCCAGGTAATCGTGGCAACCAGTGATCAAGCTGAACAGTGGACAATTTTTGCGGCGGGGGCCCTGAGAATTCCTGCACGGGAATTGCTACGGGACGTCAAGCGGGCCAAACAAGAAGTCGACATTGAAGCCAGAAAGATGACGGATCAATCACAAGTGTTTCGACACACCCCGTGGGATGCGAAGCAACTGCTCGAATTGGAAAAGCTCCGTGATAAGATGATGCATGACGATTAATAAAAATATCAGTATTTTGATATTTTGAAATTGGTATAGGTATGAATTAAGGTGGCTGAACGACGGTTCGTCTTGTCGAGGTACCCGTTCTCGTTTAATGTTTTTCATAATTATTAATTGATTATCAAAAACAGTAAAAGGGGAGAACAGAAATGTTACCTAGTCAAGAAGAACAATTGATTCGTGCGGTTGCGAATCGCGACGATGAGGCATTTGCCAAATTATTCAAGAAGTATTATCCAATTGTCAGGAAATTTCGCCACCAATACTACATCGAGGGTTATGACTTCGAAGATTTGGACCAGGAAGCAGGCATTGTTCTGTATCGATCGGCGTGTTGGTTTAAGCCGGCGCGTAAAGTCAGCTTCGGCAGCTTTTACAGCCTTAACTTGAGAAATCGGTTATTTGATTTGATTCGTTCCAATAATGCCCAAAAGCGGCTTCCAAGTGAACCGTTGACGTCCATTGAGGCCAATGAACGGCTGTATGAAGCAACGGTTGCCGATTATACTGCGAGTAGTCCGGAAACTGCTGCAATCATCGACGAAGAGCTGCGAAAGCTCTACAGCAAATGTTCGCCACTTGAAAAGCGGGCCTTTCATCTCATGATGAATGATCAAGAATTTTCCAAGCTTGATGCAGAGATTCGTCGGGCGATCATTAACGCTTTTGAACGCTGTCGGCGGAAGTTTGATGACGAGATAAATTGACTCTAAACAATTTGAATGCTAAAATTACTATGCTTGTAAGGAGGTGCCGATATGGCACAAAGAAAAGTCGCTCTGGCTTGTTCGGTTTGTGGATCCCGGAACTATACGATCCCCGCAAATCCCAACCGAACCAAACGCTTGGAGCTCAATAAGTTTTGCAAGTATTGCGGCAAGTATACTTTGCACAAAGAAACTCGTTAATCATAAACGT
>NZ_JAXGWW010000064.1:0-9891 GCF_040773105.1 Lentilactobacillus sp. | reverse complement strand
TGTTTTTGTCGACATTGGGGTCAAACAGGATGGCCTGGTCCATATCTCCAAGTTAAGCGATCATTTCGTCAAAGATCCCAGTAAAGTAGCTTCAGTCGGTGATATTGTGACGGTTTGGATTGAATCGGTTGATCTTGATCGGCATCGGATCCAGTTGACAATGGTCGATCCTGAAGGTTAGGTGAAAATTTTCAATGAATGATCAAGAATTACAAACGTTAGTCGAAACGATTTCAATCAAATATTTTGCCAAACCGTTCGTCCACCGTGCATACTTTAATCGTCGGCTAAAAACGACTGGCGGTAGATATCATTTAAGCGATCACAACATTGATATCAACCCCAAAATGGACGATGGCACCACCCACGAGGTATTGATCGGCATCATCAAGCATGAATTGTGTCATTATCATCTCCATTTGGCGGGATATAGTGCCGGCCACAACACCAAGCAGTTTAAACAGCTGTTAAAAGCGGTTGGCGGCTCACGGTACGCGCCACGAATTAACGGTCGCACGTCGCAAATCAAATATTTTTATCGATGTGTGTCCTGCGGGATGGAGTATCATAGAAGAAGAAGGATTAACACCGTCAAGTACGTTTGTGGCCGTTGCCATGGCAAATTGCAGCTGGTTAACGAGATCAAACAACAAGGCGCATAGAAAGGAGATTTGGCATGGCAAAACTTATTATCAGAGTCCCAGCGACTTCAGCAAATCTCGGATCGGGAATTGATTCGGTTGGATTGGCGCTGCAGCTATATTACACAGTGATTGTGGAAGAAAAAACCGACGAGTGGAAAGTCAATCACGCACTTGGAAACGACATTCCAACCGATGAAAATAACCTGATTGTGCAAGCAATTCTCAAAGTGAACGCGGAGATTCATCCCCACCAGCTCACGGTTATTTCGGACGTTCCCATCGCCCACGGCTTAGGCTCAAGTACGACGGCAGTGGTTGCCGGTATCAAAATTGCGAACAAATTAGGTGATTTGGGGCTCTCAATTGAAGACCAGATTAATTTGGGTGCCAAATTTGAAGGTCATCCGGAAAATGTTGCCGCCGCTTTACTGGGGAGCTTGGTCGTTTCGAGCTATGATGGTGACCAAACGATCGCCACATCGATTTCGATCCCCGATATTTCGGCTCTGATGTACATTCGACCAGATGGTGTCAGCGAGGAAAAGAGTCGCCAAAAACTGCCCAAACAGCTTGATTATGATCAGGCGGTTCAGCAAAGCAGCCGGGAAAACGTCTTTATTGCGCTTGCGGCTCAAGGCAAATGGGACCAGGCAGTCTCTTTAATTGAAGCGGATCAGCTTCATGAGCCTTATCGCAAGGACTTGGTTCCTGAAATCGATACGATTCGAAAAACTGCCCACAAACTAGGAATTTACGGCACGTATTTAAGCGGTGCGGGGCCAACAGTTGCGACGTTAGGCGATCAAGCGTCGTTAACACAACTTCGAATTGAATTGGAACAACAAAATTTAAATGGTAGTCTCAGGCTTTTGCGAATCGATACGGAAGGTGCAACCGTCCGCGGCGAATAATTTTTAAAAAGGGTTTGTCAATTGAGAAAATTTCTGCTATAATTTTTAATTGTTGATGCGGCCATGGCGGAATTGGCAGACGCGCAAGATTAAGGATCTTGTCGGGATTATCCCGGTGGAAGTTCGAATCTTCTTGGCCGCATGGTTAAAGTTCGAATCACTATCATCTAAATAGTGATTCGGACTTTTTTATTGTGTTGTATGTGATCTATTTTTCAAATAATAATATAGTTGGGGTGTCGGAATGAATTACTTGATTTTTGATGTAGATGGAACATTGATTGATACTGAGAAAATGTACATGCTGCCGTTACAAAAAACGCTCAATGAAAATGGCTATGATTTTTCGTATGCCGACGTGGTCAAAGTATTTGGGATTACGTCACTTGATGCTGTCAAAATTCTGGGAGTCAGCGATCCGGAAGCCATTCAAAAACAATGGTTTGCCAAAATTAAAGACTATACCCAATACACAACCGTTTATGACGGAATCGAACCTGTTTTGAAGACCCTTCACGACCGGTCGGATGTCAAGATGGCGATCGCAACTTCCAAGCAAAAGGATGAATTTGAGCGAGATGTTACCCGGTTTGGCTTGGATCAGTATTTTGACAAATTTGTATTCTCAAATGAAATCAAGCATGGCAAGCCCGCTCCTGATATGATTTTAAAGGGGATCGAAAAATTAGCAGCCGATCCGGCTTCAACCATTTACGTCGGAGATACGGTGTATGATTTAAAGGCGGCTCACGCAGCTAACGTCGGCTTTGCTTTGGCGGGATGGCGAACGGAGAAAACAGCTGACTTCCAAACCAGCGACTATGATCTGAAGACGCCGGGCGAGCTGTTATCAATTGTGTAGTTAACGGTCAATGATCATGTTTTTGTGATATATTTGGTGTAAACAAGTTTCGTCGATAGAGACAGAAAATAGGTGAACAATTTGATTTCAATTCTTGTAGTCAGTCACGGTGATCTGGCCAACAGTTTGATTCACACGGCAGAAATGATTGCCGGAAAACAGGAGCAGGTTCAAACCGTCACGTTGGCACCCAATGATGGTGTTGACTCTTTGTCCGCAAAGGTTGACGCTGCGATGGCTAAGCTGCCGGCTGATCAACCGACGTTAATTTTCGCAGATCTGTGGGGTGGGTCGCCGTTTAACGCGGCAGCACAAATTGTCGGAAAAAATCCGACTCATACCGCCTTAATTGCCGGGGTTAATTTACCCATTCTTTTGGAAGCCTATATGGCGAGAAATTCAACACTGACTGAATTGGTGAATAAGATAACCGAAATTTCAACCGATTCAATTCGCCGGTTTACAATGCCGACACAAGATGATGATTTGGGAGATGATTTGCTATGACAATGGATATTCGACTTGCCAGAGTGGACAGCCGACTGCTGCATGGTCAAGTGGCAACTTTTTGGACGCGACACGTCAAACCCAATCGGATTATGGTGGTTTCCGACTCGGTCGCAAAGGACCCATTGCGTAAAACACTAATTACGCAGGTTGCACCCCCTGGTGTGAAAGCCAACGTCGTGACAATTAACAAAATGATTCGGGCCTACTTTGATTCCCGCTTTGACTCATTTAATACCTTGCTGTTGACCGAAACCGTTGAAGATATGTTGAAGCTGGCAGAGGGTGGCGTTGATTTTTCCAAGATTGGCGTTAATATTGGCAGCATCGCCTATGCGGATGGCATGACCATGTTGACTGACGCAATTTCAATGAACCCAGAAATTGCCAAACAGATTCGGACGTTGGCGGGTGATTTTAAGTTGGATGTCTATGCGCAAAAGATTCCCGCCGAGAAAAAAGAGAATCTGTTAACGTTACTGGACAAAAAAGGTTTTTAATTTGTAGAGGATAAATTAATGAGCTTTGGATCGTCAATTTTAGTGATGCTGATTGCATTCGTCGTCGGCGTAGACGGTATTTTAGACGAATGGCAGATCTTTCAGCCAATAGTCGCTTGTACACTCATTGGTGCCGCGTGTGGAAATTTAACCGCCGGCATCATTTTTGGCGCGACTTTACAAATGATTACCATTGGCTGGATTAATGTTGGAGCCGCAGTGGCACCGGATATCGGACTGCCTGCCGTTGTTTCGGCGCTGTTGGTCTGTGGACCGGTGGCGCTTAGTATTAAGCACGGGATCGCGCTGACAATTCCGCTGGCGGTAGTTGGTCAATTACTGAATGTCTTTATTCGAAAGACGATTGTTAAAATTACCCACCAGGCAGATCAGGCAGCTGCGACCGGTGATCTGGCCCGCCTCACTCGGGTACACTTATTAAGCATGGGCGTCCAAGGCCTTCGGGTGTTGATTCCGACTATCTTGGTGATGCTGATTTCACCGCAGGCGATCAAAATGGTGATCGATGACATCCCCAATGCAGTGACCAATGGGATTGCGGTTTCAATCGGGATGATTGCCGCCGTCGGGTTTGCCAACCTGATCAACATGATGGTGAGTCGATCGTTATGGCTGTGGTTTTTCCTGGGATTTTTGATAGCGATATTCACCCACATTAGCATTTTTATTTTGGCAGCAGCTGGGCTTATCGTTGCCATCAGTTACGTTTGGGTGATGAACAAACGCCACGGCTCGTCCGCTGATGACGGTGGAAGTGGCGATGAATTGGACGATTTTGATAAGGAACTGGATGACTTGTAAGGGGGAAGAAGCGTTGATCAAAACGATGACTCATAGTGACTCAAACAACGGCGGTCCAATTCGGCTGCGATCAAGCGACTTTCTTCGCATCTTTTGGCGGTCCAGCTTTGAGCAGGGGTCTTGGAACTTTGAACGGATGCAAAACGTTGGATTTGCCTATATTATGGCCCCCGCTATCAATCGCCTCTATCCGGATTTAAATGACCGCAAGCAGGCGATGAAACGGCACCTGCAATTCTTCAACACGGCGCCAATTATGCAGTCGCTGATCACCGGTGTCGTCCTTTCCATGGAAGAACAAAAAGCCAATGGCCTGCCGGTTAGCGATGAAAGCATCAATTCGGTTAAAACGGCTATGATGGGGCCGATGGGTGGCTTTGGCGATCCTGTCTGGCTGGGAACAGTTCGGCCGGTTTTATCCGCATTTGCGGCTAGTTTGGTTTTGACTGGATTTGGCATTTGGGGGCCAATTCTGTTCTTCTTTGCTTGGAACATTTTAAGGTTGGTTTTTCGTTATTTGACGCAGATGGCCGGCTACCATCGGGGTGCTGATATTATTAATGTTTTTAATACCGGTCTCATCAAAAATGCGGGTAATGCGACTTCCATTTTTGGGACGTTCATGATGGGCGCAATCGTTGCCCGTTGGGTTAAAGTTGATTTTGCGTCGGTTTCGACGTTTATTTCAAACCATACGCTGGTTCAAGTGTTGAATTCAACGGTCGACGTGCTGGCCCCAATTGGATTGACGTTTGTTTGCATTTGGTTGATTCGAAAACAAGTTTCGCCCATTTGGATTATTTTAGGGTTGTTTTTATTGGGAATCCTGGGTTATATGGTTGGCGTTTTAGTTTAAATCAGGATACATAAAACGAGAGTGAAACACGAGCATTTGCTCATGTCTCACTCTCGTTTTTTAATTTGTTAATTAATAGCCGGTGTAACTGGAAGTCGACGATTGATCAGCGCCTTGGCCATCATCAGTTGCCGTTTGTGTCGATTGTAATTTTGAAGATTTACTCAAACCAAGTGATGCGCGAATATCATTAGAGACCCGCAATAGTTCAGTTTGTGGAACCACCTGATAGGAGAGACCATCGATCATGGCGTTTTCTCCTTGGAGTGTTTGTGACTTAATGTGGTGGGTTGCATCACCGTACTTGGCCCGAATGGCAATCATATCATCAAATGTCATATCGGTTTTCATATTTCCGGATAGCGATGACAAAATCGACTTGTAACGGGGAAGGGAAGTAATGTTAAGCCCCTTCATGACCAACTTCTTGATGATTTGGCGTTGACGAGCTTGACGTCCGTAATCACCACGGGGATCGTCATCACGCATTCTGGAGTAATCCAGTGCCGCACGACCGTTTAAATGAATCTTCTTACCCTTGACGACGTTTGCTGCACCATACTTAAATGTCAGTGGCGGGGTTACGTCAACGCCACCAACGGCATTGACCATCTTTTCTAAGCCGCCCATATTAATGATCGCATAGAAATCAATCGGAACATCCAATAGATTCTGAACGGTTTTAACAGCTGTCCCAGCACCACCAATTGTATAAGCAGCGTTGATTTTTTCATATGGCTGGGTATCACCTGGGACGACAACCTTAGTGTCCCGGGCAATACTGGTCAAATGAATGGTCTTCTTCTTCGGGTTGACGGAAGCAACGATCATCGTATCCGTTCGGCCGGTATCGTGTCGGCCTAAGGCACCGGTATCAGTTCCTAACAAAAGGATTGATAATGGTTTACCTTGCTGAATGACTGAAGAAACATTTCTAGCCTTTTGGACATTTGTAGAATCATATGTCTTCGTAAAGGTTGACTTGGCACTTTTATAAGCACTGTAACCCCAGACCAATCCGCCGCCTAGCGCGAGGAGTAGTACAAAGAAAATACTCCAACCGATAATTCGGCGTCTTCGATGATTCTTTTTCTTATAGTGGGGCTTTTTATCCGACCGTCTTGAATAGACTGGTTCAAAATCGTTATTATTATCTTTATCTGATGGCATATTGACTCCTCATTTACAAAAAAATTCTTACAAAAGTATATTGCAGTTTAGTATTGGATTGCGTAAATTTCAGGTTATTTAAACATTATTTAACAATTGTAAGTGTCGTGCGTACAAAAACTTCTTTAATTATAACAAACTGTGGATTTTAATTGTGCTATAATGTTTCATTGTTATTGTTTTTTTAGAATTGAGGAATGAATATGGGTGTATTTTACAACGCAGTTTCCGGGGTTTTAATCATTCTGATCATGATTGCCCTGGGCTTTATATTGGCGAGAAATGACTGGTTTGATAGCAAGATGACCAGCATGATTGCCCGGCTGGTCACTCAAGTTGTACTGCCGGCCTACATGATTTCCACCATTATGGAAAAATTCACTGCCCAAAAGCTGCTGACCACGCTTCCGGACCTGTTTTTTCCAATTGTTTCGATGCTTTTGCTTTATTTGGTTTCAATTCTCGTCGTCAAGTTTACCAAGATTCCCAAAATGCATGCCGGCTTGTTCATGTCGATGTTCTCTAACTCCAATACGGTGTTTGTCGGGTTGCCGGTCAACATGGCCTTATTTGGGAAATCGAGTTTGCCATTTGTTCTAGTTTACTACATGGCCAACACCACATTCTTTTGGACACTCGGTGTTTACCTGATTCAAAAAGATGGTAAGGGTGAGGGGCATTTTAGTTGGAAGCAGACCCTCAAGAAGGTTTTCTCGCCACCGCTGCTGGGCTTTATGGTCGGCGTTATTCTTGTTTTGATGCACGTAACCTTACCAGACTTCTTGATGGAAGATTTTAATTACATAGGGAATTTAACGATTCCATTATCCATGATTTTTATTGGAATTTCGATTAACAGCGTTGATTTGTCCAACCTTCATTTTGATCGCAGCAACTTTTTGATTTTGTTTGGTCGCTTTTTGCTGGCACCGCTCGTCATGTCACTTTTGGTTATTCCAACGCCGCTGCCGACTTTGATGAAGCAGGTGTTCATCATGCAGTCAGCAATGCCGATTATGACCAACGCGCCGGTTGTTTCCAGGCTTTATCACGCGGATTCCGAGTACGCGTCAATCATGGTTGCCGAAACGACGCTGCTGAGTTTAATTGTGATTCCGGTCTTGATGGTATTGGTTGAGAAGCTCTAAGAGAAATGATAAACTAAATGCGTTGATTGAATCAACGGAGTGTATTGAGAATCGATTAAAAGGTGACTACGGTCATCTTTTTTATCATCAATATTTGTGAATAAATTAATTTGAGTAAAGAGGATGTAACTGTGCCTACGTTAGTTATTATGCGTCATGGCGAAAGCCAAGCGAACCGCGATAATATTTTTACAGGCTGGAGTGATGTATCACTCACTGATAAGGGAATTTCGCAAGCCCATACCGCAGGGAAGGTGATTGCCAAGTCCAAGCTGGCCTTTAACGATGTTCACACGTCGTTTTTAAAACGCGCCATTATGACCACCAACATTGTGTTGGATGAGATTGGGCAAAACTTTATCCCCGAACATAAGTCGTGGCGGCTTAATGAACGTCATTACGGCGGGCTTCGCGGTAAAAATAAACTAAAAGTTAAAGAACAGGTCGGGGCCAAGCAACTCAAAATTTGGCGGCGGTCGTTTACCGTGGTGCCACCACTATTGACCAAACGTGATGAGGATCCCCGTTACGACCGTTATGGCGTTCAAATTCCGCTGGGAGAAAGCCTCAAAATGGCCCAGCAACGTTTGATTCCCTATTGGATTGATCAGATTGCACCGCGTCTACTGGATGGTCAAAACCAACTGATTGTCGCTCACGGCAGCACGCTGCGGGCACTAATTAAATTTTTGGAGAACATTTCAGACGAAGACATTCCAAACGTTGAAGTCCCAAACGGAAAACCAATCCGTTACGACTTTGACGATCAGTTAAACATTGTCAATAAACAATTCATGCAGTAACGATGATGGTGATGAGAGCAAAAAAATACGACAAATCAGAAATCCTGATTTGTCGTATTTATTATTTATAAGCGATTAGACGTGAAGTTAAGCAAGGGCACCCATTGGATCCCAAGGCTTCAACACGATTGGTTCCTGCTTTTGAGCATCGAGTTGCGCATCCGTCAGGTACTTTTTGTTAATCACGAATTGATAAACAAATTCATTCATCCAGTCGTCACTCATGACAAAGTAACCCTTGGTGCCAACTTTTTCGCCCCAGCTGTTTTCAACTTTCCACTTGGTAGGTTGACCATTAACCAGATCAACACCGGTGATGACCATGGCGTGGGTCATCAAGCTTTCACCGTAGTCCAAGCGTTCTGCTTTAGACATCGAAAGGTCGGAATCAAATAATTCATCTGGTGCGTATAAATTGGTATCCATGATGCCTTTTTTGGTGTTGGAACTTTGACCAACATCACTTCCGAACCAAACTGATTCGCCATTTTGTAACTGCTTAATGGCCAACTTCTTAAGGTCGCTCATTTCCAAGTTTAAATGCTTAACCGGACGGCCGTTAACGACGTTTCCGAGCATTTCGATGGTGTAAGTCTTGTTAAATGGCTTATCGTCCGTGGGTGAATTAATCAGTGACACGTAATCCTCAAGGTTGAGGTTAACGTACTTCTTGAAAAATTCCTGTGGGGTGATGCCGGCATCAATGTGATAATTGTGGTCTTTATCGCGGTACTCGAAGTCAAATTTGGTTGCTGGTTCGCCAAGGGCGTATGTCAGCATTCGATAAACTTCGTTGAGCATGGTGTCCTTTGTTTCAGCAATTTTTGCTTCTGAAGCATTGTCGGCGACCAGCTCTCTTAGGACTGTCGCGTCGTGTCTGAGTTTAAGGTTCAAATATTTGTTTAACTGAGCGGATCGATTGCTGTTAAATGTTTCCGGCATTGCGGACTTTGGAACGATGCCGTATTTTTCAATTAATGCGCAAAGCATGTCCCATTGGCCACCGTCTTGTTGAGGGGTTGCCATCAACCAGGCGACTTTCCGTGAACTCAAGGGTTTATCGGCAGTCTTGAGGACGTTTTCCAAAAAGTAATTGGATTTTTCGAATTTATCCCAGAAGTTCGTGTAGTTTTGGGACAGTTCAAAGTCGTCGGCGACCTTGTAAGTGTTCATCAGGTGAATCCGCATGGTGTTTAACGCGGCAAACATCCAGCAACGGCCACTTTGCTTTTGATCAGCAACTTTTCCCGTTGTCAGGTCAATTGAAAAGACCGGTGCCATCTTGCTTTCAGCAGTGAAGTCTTCACTGGTTTCAAGAATGCCTTGATGGGTAACGGCACGTTCAATCACTTTGGAATCTTTTCGATTATCAAGATTCTTTTGGTACTTGTTGATTTGATCTAAATTAATTTCTGCTGTCAAAAATGATCACTCTCCTTAATAACCTTTTATTTTACGCTCATTTTTAGTAAAGAGCTAGTCATACGGGGATTCTGGCGTCACAGAAAAAGTGAGGATCACGACGCAATGATTTCCTGGTACGCTGGCCACTGCTATTCCGCAAACGATTCAACTTAATCAGCCTTGCGCAAAAAAGACGGAACCAAACGTTTCGTTTTATTCCGTCCACTGTTGATGATTTAGATTTTTAACTTATCTGGCGTGAAG